>CALINC010000140.1 GCA_938045195.1 uncultured Treponema sp. | reverse complement strand
AAGTAATCAATCTATTGACTAAAAATAATAGGAGGTCAAAAGTGAAACTTGAATTAGGTATTATCCCCATTAACGACATGAAATTTGGAAACAAAACTGCCGTTAACGGAACATGCCTTGAAGTAAACAAAGCTGAACTTGAGGCTCTTATCAAGGAAGATCCGCTTGTAATCGGCGTAGAATTGCACATTGCAAAGCCCGGCGACAACACCCGAATTATCCCTGTAAAAGATGTTCTTGAACCCCGATGCAAGGTCGAAGGCAGCGGCGTTTGCTTCCCCGGTTTCTTTACCGGTGAAGAGGCTGTTGTTGGAGCAGGTAAAACCCACGTATTAAAGGGTGCTGCTGTAGTTACAACCGGAACCGTTGTAGGTTTCCAGGAAGGTATCATCGACATGAGCGGCCCGGGTGCTGAATATACACCCTTCTCAAAGACCGTAAACCTCGTTGTTGATTGCAAGATTCAGGACGATGTTACCCGTGCTATTAAAGAAAAGGCCTTACGCCTTATGGGCTTAAAAACAGCCCGATACCTCGGAGAAGCTGCTAAAAACGTAAAACCCGCTTCTGTAGAAACCTACGAAACACTTCCCTTCGTAGAGCAGGCTAAACAATATCCCAACCTTCCCAAGGTAGGCTATGTTTACATGCTCCAGAGTCAGGGACTTTTACACGATACCTACTACTACGGTATTGATGTAAAGCAGATTCTTCCCACTATGATGTACCCCACAGAAGTTATGGATGGTGCAATCGTAAGCGGTAACTGCGTTTCTGCATGCGATAAAAATCCGACCTATGTTCACCAGAACAGTCCCATTATCCATGAACTCTATAAGAGACACGGAAAAGACATCAACTTCATGGGCGTAATCATTACAAACGAAAACGTTACTCTTGCAGACAAGGAAAGATCATCTTTCCTTTCAGCAAAGTTGGCTCAGATGCTCGGCTGCGATGCAGTTATCGTTTCTGAAGAAGGTTTCGGAAACCCCGATGCCGACTTGATCATGAACTGCCGCAAGATCGAAGAAATGGGTATCAAGACCGTTCTCGTAACCGACGAATATGCCGGTCAAGACGGTGCAAGTCAGTCTCTTGCCGACTCACACCCGCTCGGAAATGCCGTAGTTTCTAACGGAAACGCAAATGCTGTTGTAAAACTTCCCCCGATGAAGACCATCATCGGAGATGTAAAACAGGCAAACGTTATTGCAGGTGCTTGGGACGGAAGTTTACATGCCGACGGAACAATCGAAGCTGAAATTCAGGTTATTACCGGTGCTACAAACGAGCTCGGGTTCTGGAATCTTAGCGCAAGAGGACTATAAGGAGTTAAGCTATGAGTAAAGTAATTGTTCATTATATCAATCAGTTCTTTGCCGGAAAGGGTGGAGAAGACATGGCTGACTACAAACCGGAGGTTATTGACGGAACAGCAGGTCCCGGTGCCGGAATTCAAGGTGCTTTAGGAGATGCCGGAAAGATCGTCAAGACCATTGTCTGCGGTGATAACTATTTTAACGAGCATGAAGATGAATGTTTAGCCTTCGTTAAAAAGGTTCTTACGGATGCAAAAGCAGATCTTCTTATTGCCGGCCCCGGATTTAACGCCGGACGATACGGTATGGCTTGCGGTAACGCAGCAAAGGTTGCCTTTGAGCTCGGTATCCCCGCTATTTCTGGTCTCTATGAAGAAAACCCCGGTTATGATGTATTCAAAGCCTTTATGTACACAATCAAGACAGGCAACTCTGCTGTAAGCATGAGAGAAGCTGTTCCTGCTATCGGAGCTTTGGCTAAAAAACTTTTGACAGGCGAAAAAATTTGCTGCCCCGAAAAAGAAGGTCTCTTACCCAGAGGCGTACGCCAAAACTACTTTGCAGAAGAAAGAGGTGCAAAGAGAGCTGTTGACATGCTCATTAAGAAGATTAAGGGTGAAGAATTCGTAACCGAATATCCGATGCCCGTATTCGACAGAGTCCCTCCTCAGCCTCCCGTTAAGGATATTACCAAGGCAAAGGTTGCATTGGTAACCTCAGGCGGTGTTGTACCCAAGGGTAACCCCGACCACATTGAAGCTTCAAACGCTTCACACTACGGCGAATATTCAATCGCAGGTATGGCCGCTCTTTCATCAAAAGACAGCGAAACAGCTCACGGCGGATATGACCCGACCTATTGTAACGCAAACCCCAACCGAGTTCTTCCGGTAGATGTTTTGCGTGATCTCGAAAAAGAAGGAAAGATCGGAAAACTTCATGACAAGTACTATACAACGGTAGGAAACGGTACGGCCGTTAAGCGTGCAAAGAAATTTGCCGAAGAATTTGTTCAAAAACTTGTAAAAGACGGAGTGCAGGCTGTAATTCTTACCTCCACGTGAGGCACATGTACTCGTTGCGGTGCAACGATGGTTAAAGAAATCGAGAGATTCCTCCCGGTAGTACATATTGCAACTGTTGTTCCTATCTCAAAGACTGTAGGAGCTAACAGAATTGTGCCGGCTGTAGCTATTCCTCACCCGCTCGGTGATCCTAAAATGAACGATGCAGATGAGAAAAAACTCCGCCGCTCCCTTGTTGAAAAAGCATTAAAAGCTCTTGAAACACCCGTTTCCGAGCAAACCGTGTTCTAATTTTTGAAAAAAAACACCCCGAGTTTTAAACTTGGGGTGTTTTTTAATTATCATTTTCCGAATATTTTTTTGTCATAGTATGGATAAAAAAGGCAATAACATTTAATGAATATTTCGGCTTATTAAAGGCTAATTTGCAAGGCTATAATCTAACACAGCAAGAACGAGGTGATTATTTTAATTGATTCGAAGTTATCAAAGCGGTTCAATATACTTATGATACCCATATACGAGGTTTGCTATAAAATGTTTTTTGATTTACTTGCAAAAAATTATTCAAAACTTTTTCCACTGGAGAATTTGCAGAAGTCTATGTTGTTGAAGAATAACCGGTTTAATTATGAATTTTAAAAGACTTAATTTTATTCAAATTATAAAAGTTTTTTTACCGTTATCTTTTTTTGCACTTATTACACTTTCGGCAATTTTAATTTTTACGCCAAAGTTTTCCGCTCCGTATTCTTTTACGGTTTATAGCACCGATGGAAAACTTTTAGGTGCCGCCGTTGCTGAAGACGGACAATGGAGATTCCCAAAGACTGAAACAATTCCTCAAAAATATAAAAACGCTCTTTTTACTTATGAAGATAAAAACTTTTATTTTCACTTAGGCGTTGACCCTATTTCAATTTTGCGCGCAGCCTTTGATAATTTTTTTGCAAAAAAAATTGTTTCAGGTGCTTCGACAATTACAATGCAGACTTCGCGTCTTGCAGAAAAAAATACAAAACGGAGTTTTCGCAAAAAAATAAAAGAAACGGTTTCTGCATTTTTTTTGGAGTTAAAATATTCAAAAGAAGAAATACTTGCTCTTTATGCGGCGAATGCACCTTACGGCGGGAATGTCGTAGGGATTGAAGCCGCCGCTTGGCGTTATTTTGGGCAAAGTCCGGAGTACTTAACTTGGGCGGAAGCTGCTGTATTGGCAGTACTGCCTAATCAGCCGTCGCTTATCCGGCCGGGTAAACAAGCCGAAAGATTAAAAATAAAACGGAATAAACTTTTACGTGATCTATTTTTGCAAAAAAAAATAGATGAGGAAACTTATAGACTATCTCTTGAAGAAAAGGTTCCCGAAAAACCTGAACCGCTTCCGCAAACGGCTTTACACTATTTTGAGTTCTTAAAAAAGAAAAAGGAAGCGGCTTTTAATGCGGAAGCTCCGGCAGGAAAATTGCCTAAAGTTCAAAAATATATCAGTTCAATTAATTATACGCTTCAAAGAAATCTTTTTGAAATTGCAGAACAACGATGCGGAAAATTTTCATTGAGCGGAGTTCACAATATTGCAATCCTTGTTCTTGACAACGAAACGGGAAATATTCTTGGATATATAGGAAATAGCGGTCTTAATTCAAAGTATGGAAAAAATGAACATGTCGATATGGTTCAAGCTAAACGAAGTTCCGGCAGTTTGCTAAAACCTTTTTTGTTTGCCGGTCTTCTTGACGCAGGAGCACTTCTTCCGGAACAATTGATGATAGATATTCCAACGAAGATAGCAGGCTACAGTCCACAAAACAGCACGCACATATATATGGGTGCCGTTCCTGCATGCAAAGCACTTTCATATTCGCTTAATGTTCCGTTTGTGCGGGCTTTGCGTGAATTTACTGTTCCTGCATTTTTAGATTTGCTTAAACGGGCAGGTTTTACAACGTTTACACGCAGTGCAGGCGAGTACGGTCTTCCCCTCATTTTGGGCGGCGGAGAAATTACGCTATTTGAAATTACAGAAAATTATAGAAAACTTATGCAAAAAAGCCTGCATAAACCTTGCGGTACATTCCCTTTTTCGGAGGCGGCATGCAGGCTTACCCTTGATGCCTTAGCTGAAAGCAATCGTCCCGAAGAAGAGTCGATTTGGCAATTATATTCGCAAGGGCAAAAAATTGCGTGGAAAACCGGAACGAGTTACGGCAATAAAGACGCATGGACGGTAGGCGTTACACCCAAATATACAGTTGGTATTTGGTGCGGCAATGCAACGGGTGAGGGGCGGCCTGAAATTACAAGTACAGCTCTTGCCGCTCCTATTCTTTTTGAAATTTTTAACCTCTTACCGAAAAGCGATTGGCCGGAACTGCATAAATTGGATTTTGAATTTATAGAAGTTTGCGGATATTCCGGGTATCCCGCTTCCAAATTTTGTGATAATAAAAAAAGAATTTTAAAACCTGCGCACGCTCATTGCCAACGAGTATGTCCGTATTGCCGTGCAGTTTCGTTGACACCCGACGGTAAATTCCAAGCCTCAGCTTCCGACATAAAAGATTTTCCTAAAATAGAAAACAGGTTTGTTCTTCCTGCCGCTCCGGAATATTTTTATATGCAGACACATCATAGTTATTTGCCGCTGCCTCCTTATATTTCCGGCAGCACCGTAAATACCGCCGATGAATTTGAAATTCTCTTTCCCGAAAACGGAACAAATATTTATATCCCTATTGAATTGGACGGATCGCAAGGGGCTTTGGTATCACAGGCTGCACACAAGGATCCGTCAATAACTATTTATTGGGATTTGGACGGAGAATATTTGGGCTGTACTCAAACATATCATCAAATGAAAATAACAGCCGAAAGCGGAACGCATATTTTAACACTTACCGATTCGCGCGGAAACTTTCGGAAAAGAACGTTTACCATTATGAAGTAAAACGGATATATTTTGCGGGTGCGGTTGGCTTCAGGCTCTCTTAGATAAAATTTAAACAAAATATGTAAAAACACCGATAAGATATTTGACATATTTTATCGATAATGATATAATACTGTATTAAGATGTATTGTTATGAATAAGGGGTTTTTAAGTGCCTAGAATACGTACATATAAACGCGCAGAAAATAATTTAGTAAGAGCTTTCGGCGGGTTTTTTAAGCAGTGCGGAAAAGCCGTAGCCGCTGCCGTTCTTAAATTTATAAACGGCGGGCGGAAAAAACTTACCGTAATGATAGTTCCTCATTCACAAAAAAAAGTCGTTAATTTTCAAACGAGTATTTTTTCCATTGTATTTGTTGTTTTGCTTTTAATCGGAATGTTAGCTTCATTTTTTTGGTTTACGGCAGAGTCCGTCGCAGCGGCAGGCAAACTGGCGGCATTAAAAGAAGAAACACGCAAAACACAAGCAAGTTTAAATATCCTAAAAGAGGAATCCAATTCGCTTATTAAAAACGCAAAGAATTTTCAATCTGCTTTATCTTCTACATTCAGTTCGCTTGGGCTTCAATCTATAATGGAAACCGCAAGCGACGCGGATGAAAGCAGCGACCTTTCGCGCCTATTCAATGTAAAAGAACGCTCGGAGGGAGCAGTAAAAGAAGCCGCCGACTTACAAAAGCTATCTTCATATTTGCAGGACTCGGTTCAGCCTATTCAAGAATTGGGAAAATTGATGAATACGCAAGCGGCTCTTTTTTCGGACATTCCAAGTTTGTGGCCTATTAAAGGCGGTATAGGGCATATTTCTATGGCGTTCGGGCAAAACAGACACCCGATTACCGGACAATGGTATATTCATACCGGTATAGACCTTTCCACAGGAAGAAAAGGCGACCCCATTATGGCAACGGCAGACGGGCAGGTAATTATGGTAGCAAACGATTCGGGGTGGGGTAATTATGTTTTGGTAAAACACAAACATGGATTTTTTACACGGTATGCACACCTTGATTCTTTTAGGGTTACTATGGGCGAACAAGTCCAAAAAGGGCAGGTAATCGGCTATATAGGTAATACCGGTATATCCACAGGTCCGCATTTGCACTATGAGGTGCATATCGGTGCAGACGTTGTAGACCCGATGAAATATTTAAACATTAAACGTACCGGAAGAAACAATAAATGACCGATTTTATAGACGATATTTCAATAAATACGATTATAGGACCCGGAAGTTTTATAAACGGCAGTCTCAGCGTTCCCGGCTTTTTACGTATAGACGGCGATGTTGACGGCGATATAAATACTCCGGGAAGAGTTATTATAGCTGAAAACGCAAGGGTGCGGGGGAATATTCATGCCTCATCGATAAGTATCGGAGGAATGATTCAAGGCGATGTAATTGCTCCCAATGGCGTTGTAATTTTATCTACCGGCTTAGTACTCGGTTCAATTTTAACAAAAAAAATTAAGGTGAATGAAAATGTCTTTTTGCACGGTTTTTGTTTTGCCGTAAATAATCAAGCCGAATTTGAAAGAGCGGAAAGGGAGTATAAGAATAAGCAGGGGCTTGCTGCTTCAGCTCTTTTGCACTCACGGTGAGGTTTTCGATGGGCAGCCCTATTGATACTGCAAACTATATTTCCGCATTAAATACGGCAGCTCCGATTTTGTCAAAACAGAATAATTTACATAAAACGCAGGACAAAAAAAACGAAAAAACCAATACAAAAAAAACTAAAACTTTTTTTGACAGCTTTTTAGAAGCCTCGCAAACCGTGCCGTTAGAAGATGATTATGAAAAAAGATTGCAGGGCTTAGAACCTGCGGAGAAAAAAGAAGCAATAAACGATATTTTGGCGGTTTTACAGGATAAAGTATTTTCGTTGGGAGCACATCTGGTTGAAAACATTACTGCCGAAACAATTGCCGACTATAAAAAAGCCGTAAAAACTTTTGTAAATTTTGCGGTTAAGCATTCATTGGATGTTAAATCTGTTGTTTCTTCCGGCGGGCGTAACCCTATGAAGCAGCGTAATTACACAATTGTAAAAGTTATTGACGAAAAAGTGGAGCAGTTGACCAAAGAACTTTTATTTAATCAGCTTGAAAAACTGCAAATTTTGGAGCGGCTTGACGAAATAAAAGGGCTGCTTGTTAATTTAACAATGTGAAAATTGAAACGTTTAGATTTGAGAGGAAAATGAATTACGAAGAAAATGAAAATATTGAAGATATAGAAGCTTTAGAGGACAAGGAGCCTATTCCGGTACATAAGGCATCCCGTCCGGAAGATTTTCCGTCGCCTCTGTATCAGCTTAAATTGGAGTATTCCAATGAAACCGTATATGCCGTTTTACCGGCAGGGTTGGTTGTAAAACCCAATGATTATGTAATCACTCCAACCCGTTACGGCAATGATATTGCAAAGTTCTGCGGAACGGTAAAATGCCCTCTAAATAGTTCGCCCGATGAGGTCGTTACTGTTATCCGAAAAACAACAGCTGAAGATATTTTTCTCCTTGAAGAAAATCTTAAAAAAGAAAAAGAAGCCGGTTTGGTTTTTAAAGAAAAAGTAGCTTTAAATAATTTGGATATGAAATTTATCAGCTGTCACTTTTTATTTGACGAGCCTAAGGTATTATTTTTCTTTAGTGCCGATACGCGTATCGATTTTAGAAAACTGGTAAAAGATTTAGTTTCGGTATTTAAAGTTAGAGTAGAATTAAGACAAATCGGGGTACGCGACGAATCGAAAATTATCGGAGGTTTAGGCTGCTGCGGAAGACCGTATTGCTGTCATGGAGTTACCGATAAACTGCGCCCTGTGTCAATAAAAATGGCAAAAGAGCAAAACCTCTCTTTAAATTCGGCTAAAATTTCAGGGCAATGCGGACGTTTACTCTGTTGCCTTGCTTATGAACATGAATGGTATTCGGATATACGCAAGGCAATGCCGCCTGAGGGAGTAAAATTTACATACGATGACACCATATTTAAAATCACGGAAGTAAATCCTTTAACGCAGATGGTATCGCTGCTCGGAGAAGACGGACGGGTTTTAAGTATCCCGTCAAAACGTGTTAAAAACGTCGGCGGGAAATGGCAAATTCGCTAGCACTTATTCTTCACCATCTTTGGACAAGCCTAATTCTTCAAGATAGGCATACAATTTATCGGCAGTTTTTTTGCTTATTGCATGCTCCATCTCGCAGGCATCAGTATCGGCAGTTTCGTAGTCTACTTTTAACACATTCAGTAAAAACGAACGCAAAGCATTGTGCCGTGTTCTGACATCTTTTGCCACAGCTCTACCTTTTTTTGTAAGCGTGATGGTGCCATAAGGTTCTTGTTCAATGTACCCGTCTTCTTTTAAACCTATCAAAGATTTATTTACACTCGCCCGGGAAACATTTAACGCTCGGGCAACATCAACGGAACGCACATGCTCATCTTCTTTAGATAAATCATAGATACGCTCAAGGTAATCTTCCTTTGAGGAAGTAATAGTTCCAGCTATATGGGTTCTCTTATTCATAATTATATTATACACTATTTTCTCTTACAAAACAAGAACCTAGTAGATAAATCTTATGCCGATAGCAAAAAAATAATTAATGTAGACTATACTCTAAGGGGAATAACTAAGATAAAAATAGTTTTTGACCCCGCAAAATTAAAGGTTGAAAAACAAGTAGGAAGTACATTTACCGCGATAAGTAATGAGGCAATGATTGATGGAAGGGTAAGACTAAGATTTTCTGCAATAAATATTCCTGCTGATAAGATAGTATACGGTTGGACTTTTAATAGATCACCTTCGAATTTTAGCAAGTATTCTACAAAACCACGAATTACAATTTCAAAAGACTATGCCGATTCAACTAATACTATTAACATAGACTATGATTTAAAAACACCTGAATAAATTACCATCAACTATGATAATAGCAACATGTTCTGTGATGGTTACATTTCAGGTACATGGCAAACAATAAATGCCGGACAAACCGTTCCCGAAGGTAAATTGGTTTATTTTAACTTAAATGAGGTTGAAGAAGGAAAGGTTCCCGTATGGACTATAAGCGGCAAGAATGAAGAAGGTTACTTTGAGTTTGTACCTTATTTTCTTGATATAGATGAGATAGGCAGCGGTAAATCCGTACAAGCTAGTTTAAGTTATATAAGCGGCAAAACCTTTACTATAAAATTTGATTCTTCAAAGATAAAATGCACAAAGAAAAAAGACAACTCGGATATTCCAAGCGGAACAAAACTTATCGAAGGCATCCAGATAATTTTTAAAACAACCGATGGTACAAGTGTTGACTGGACCATTGGTGAGTATACCTATGGGAATGATGATAAGATTGACTACATAGTTTTTGAAGACGACACAGATACAGACATCATTGAAGTAAGTTATGAATAGGCTTTCTTTTTAATAATGTGCAGACAAATGCTGTTCTCAAATGGAACAGCATTTGTTTTATGTTAAAGATATACACCTATCATCCGCTTAACCTGCAATACGGCTTGTCCTTGTTGTCAGCGTTGAAGCGGGTGTTAGATTATTTCTTCAATCAAGCCAAAATATTTTGCCGGTGTAAAAATTAACGGTTTATCAATTTTTACATCTTCAAAATCTTTGTCTCCGGTAATCAAAATATCCGAATCGGATAAAATTGCAGCTGCAAGAACCGATAAATCTTTTATATCTTGAATTTTCGGATATTGCTTTTTATCAATTTCCTCCGGACTTTTAAGTTCTTCAAAACTAATTCCATCAAAAAAATATCCAACAGTTCTTTTTTTAATGGAAATTTCTTTTCAAAAACTTCTTTGCATTCTTCTTTTGTATATGAAGAAATTATAACCGTATGCTTTTCAAGCAAATAAGAAAAAACTCTAGCGGTTTTACCGCTAGGAAAAAGTATCGCAGAAATAATGATATTTGTATCTACAAAACCCCTCAACGTATTTTCCTTAATTCTTTAATATAAGCAATAACATCATCTTCTGTTTGAAATCCTGCTTTTTCTGCTTCCCCTTGCATTTGATCTTGAATATTTGAAAAACTTATTTGAGAAGCGTTTGTAATATAAATTTTTCCTTTACTTTCTTCAAAAAAGACTTTATCGCCGGTTTTTAATCCAAGCAGATTTCTTATCGTAAGAGGAATTGTAATCTGACCTTTTGAGGTTACTTTTGCAAGTTCCATAAAGACCTCCTTACTTTCCTTACTTATACTATACACAAACTAATTACTTGCTGTAAATAACTTTTATTCGTGCGGAGGGTTTAATAGCCTGTTGCTGCGCAACGTACGCTCTGCATCGGGGTTGTTGATTTATTCTTCTACCCAATCTTCAATTTTCAAACCGTTTACTCTTGAAAATTCATCCGTATTATGAGTAATAAGAGTTGCTTTTTCATACAATGCGGCGGCAGCAATAAGCAAATCATTTGCACCTATCGGTGTACCTGCAAGCTCTAAATCTTTTCG
>CALINC010000139.1 GCA_938045195.1 uncultured Treponema sp. | reverse complement strand
TGAAAAAATATTTTTCGGGATTTTCAAATCCCTGCAAAATATTTTTATAGGAGGTGTGATAAACAGTTCGATGCAGATGGCATCTCTCTGTTTATCCGCCGAGTTTGCCTTATCGGCAAACGCCGCATTATTATAGGGAGTGATAATGAAAAAAATGTTGTTTATGCTTTTTTCCGCTGCCTGTATGACAGGGCTTACAGGAGAATCTTCAAACTTATTCGGCAGTGATGATATTCCGCTCAAAAAAGTTACGCTTTATTCTTCGGGTGTCGCACATTATCTTCATGAGGGTACCGTATCCGGTTCAGGCGAAATTGAACTTCTTTTTTCACCCGAACAAATTAATGACGTACTAAAGTCGCTTGTAGTAATGGATCCGTCGGCAAAAAAATTGAGTGTCAATTATCAGTCAAAAGATACATTACAAAAAACTTTAGAAAGTCTTAAAACAGACCTTTCCTCTTCCGTCACTCTTTATGATATTTTAAAATCTCAAAAAGGTGCCGAAATCGAATTATTTACGCCTAAACCGATTACTGGTAAAATTTTAAGCGTGGACAAAAACCGGACGGAAGGTTCCGGAGAAACTTTTTTTATTTCGCTTGTTTCAAAAGACGGTATTCATGTCATAGCTTTTTCGGACATTCGCTCTTTTAAATTTACCGATGAAAAACGAAATGAAGACTTAAACACCGCACTTGATTTAATTTTAAATGCCTCTGCAAATAATAGAAAAAAACTCGGCATAAATATTGAAGCACAAGGCGAGCGGAAAATAAAACTTTCCTATGTAATGGAAGCACCCGTGTGGAAAGCAAGCTACCGCTTGGATATGGGACTTGATAAGGCAGCTTTTCAGGCATGGGCAATTGTCGATAATTCTACCGACTTAGATTGGAAAAATATTATCTTGACCCTTACAACAGGCCGTCCCGTTGCATTTAGGCAAAATCTGTATGCCCCGTATTATACGGAACGCCCGGAGATTCCCCTTGCCATAGCGCAAGCTGCGGAAGCTGAAGTTTTCGATTCGGGAGATTACGAAGAAACTAAAAGTTACGCCCCGTCTGCAATGCCTTTGATGGAACGCTCTATTATGAGTAAAGGAGAATCGAAAACTCTTTCACGCGGCAATTCTTATTACAATGATTCCGCATATTTTGAAAATCAAATTGAAGCGGGAAAAAGCGGAGAAATGTTTGCATTTACCCCCTCGAAGCCTGTTACGCTTGAAAGACAAAAAAGCATGATGATTCCGCTGACGCTTGCCTCTATTCCTGCCGAAAAATTTTCGGTCTTTTCTTCCATTCCATACAATGAAAGCGTAAACCCGAAATTCTGTATCAGTATAGAAAATAAATCGGGTTTAAAACTTCCTGCAGGACCCATTACCGTTTTTGACGGCGGAGAGTATGTAGGAGATGCTCTTTTGGAATTTCTTCCGGAAGGAGAAAAACGGCTGATAGCTTACGGCGATGATATTGAGATAACGGGAAGAAAAACCGACAGTACGTTAAAAAATATTGAAACCGTAAAAATTACGGATGGAATATTACATACGGTATATAAACAAATTCAAAATACAAAATACAGTATACGGAATGCGGATAAAAATGACCGTACAATTATTATTGAGCATCAAAAATGGGCAGGGTTTGAACTGGTAACAAAAGATAATCTTGCTGAAACTGCCGGTAATAAATACCGTTTTAAATTAAAAGCAAAAAGCGGAATAAATTCGGATATTGAAATTAAGGAAAGCCGAATCTATATGGAAACGCACAAAATCGCCGAAATGAATTCGGAAACATATATTTATTATACAACAAATTCTGAAATACCCGAAAATATAAGAAAGACTTTTGAAGCAATTATAAAAGAAAAAGAAAAAATTTCGGAAAAAAGAAATATTCTAAATGAACTCAAAAAACACAGTGAGAATATTTCAAAAGAACAGGATAGAATACGCAAAAATCTTGAAGCTGTAGGCTCAGAGACTCAGCAGGGAGCGGAATTCCTTAATAAGCTTTTAAAACTGGAAACGGAATTGGATTCACTTAAAAATAATATTTCTGCTGCCGAAAAAGATTTGCAAAAAGCTGAAAGTGATTTTATAAAATTTTTAAAAAAAATTAAAATAGAATAAGGCTGGAGAACCTTTATTTTTATATTTTTTTGCCGATGTATACCAATGAAGAAATGTGATGTAAAATGAAAAAAACATACTATATTTTAACGATAGTTTTAAGTATTCTCTTTTTAAGTGCCGTGATAATTGCGGTTTTAGGCGGCTTGCCCATAAAAAAGATGCAGGAGAACAGTGCCGAAACCGGAATGGGCGGAGGAGATTCTGTTTTGCCTACATTTCGTCCCGATGAGGAAATATCTACAATTGATGTTCCCAAACTCTATTATCTTGTTTATTCGGTAAAGCAGGGCGATATGGTAGGCGAAATTGCCGCAAAATATGGGGTAAGCCAAGATGCCGTTATAAGCATAAACAAATTAAAAAATACCCGATCCCTTCAAATCGGTCAACTTTTGAAAATTCCATCGATGGACGGAATTGTGTATACGGTAAAAAAAGGCGACACACCTGAAAAAATTGCGGATACGTATAAAATATCGCTTGAAAAATTGGCTTTAGTTAATAATATTTCAGATAATAATGTGCTGAAAGCAGGAGCAGCCGTCTTTTTGCCTGATGCAAAATTGGATTGGGTTACGCTTCAAGAAATTAATGGAGACCTTTTTAAAATTCCGATTCATGGCAGATATAGAATTACATCTCGCTACGGCTGGCGGCATGACCCTTTTACCGGTATGCGCAGTTTTCACAACGGTACGGATTTGGCAACATATAAAGGGACACCCGTGTATGCCGCCCTTGCAGGAACGGTTGTTGCAACAGGGTACAGCAATATTTACGGAAACTATGTAATCATAAGGCACCATGCAGGCTATCAAACCCTATACGGACACATGAATACGATTTTAGCAAAACGCGGACAATATGTAACAAACCAAACCGTAGTCGGAACAGTAGGAACAACAGGCAGAAGCACGGGACCTCATCTTCATTTTACGGTGTACAAAAACGGAGCGACAATAAATCCGGCTACGGTGTGGAATTAGGGAGCTGCATTTTCGGTATCCGATAAATCAAATTTTTTTATAAAAAAATCCAAATTACGTCCTACAAAAAGAGCCGAAAAAACGCTTACAAAAATTGCAAAAACTAAGGCAAAAGGAATTATAAAACTCAACCTAAAATTTTCGGCAGCCCACCTGCCTAAAACCGTAAATGGAACGGCAGCAAGCCCTATAATCATTATGGTTCCGACAAGCACCCACGGTAAAATATGTACTTCCTGCAAAGCATATTTCTCCGCTTGAAGCTTCATTAAATCCGGCATTGCATCTGTAATTTTGCTCATCGTTTTTTGCATTAAGCTGTTATCCTGAGAAACCGCTTCGGCAAATGGAGCGGAATACATGTATGCAGCTTTTGTCATAGCTCTTACAATGGTGCGGCAGCGTTTACACCGTAAAAGATGCACTGTAACCATAACAGGAACGGCTTCATGTTTATCCAACGCCATATATCGGTTTAAAGCTTCATTACATGTCATAGGCTAAATTTAATTTGAAAAATACGGGATATAAAGCCTTTTCTTCAGTTCCGCAAATACCCATATTTTCAAATTCGGCTTTTAATATTTTTTTTGCGCGGAATATATGCGATTTTATCGTATTTACCGGAATTCCGGTAATTGATTCAATGTCGGCATAAGGCATATCATAAAAAAAATACAAGTCAACGCAAATGCGGTATTTTTCAGGCAATTCATTTACAGCCTTTCTGATTGATGTTTTTACGCAATGCTGAATATGGTTCTCTTCAGGGGTAAGTTCATTCGTGCCGATTTCAAAATCATCAAATGCCGAAACGAATTCTCTTTTCCTATTTACGGAATTTATCCCCGTGTTATAGGCAATACGCATAAGCCAAGTCAAAAATGAAGATTCCCCGCGGAATTTCGACAAAGCGGAAAAAGCTTTAAGCATCACATCTTGAACAAAGTCTTCCGCATCATCATGATTTTTAAAAAAACTTATTCCCAAGGCATAGACCCTTTTTTGATATTTTGCTGCAAGGATGCCGAACGAATTTATGTTTCCCGTCAA
This sequence comes from uncultured Treponema sp., assembly GCA_938045195.1. GTDB lineage: Bacteria > Spirochaetota > Spirochaetia > Treponematales > Treponemataceae > Treponema_B. Next base: position 100,788 of record CALINC010000139.1, on the reverse strand, counting down.
AACCGATTTACATAAAACTTTATCTTCTACAGACGACGGCGTTTCTTTTTTTAAAAAATTCTGAAACCTAATCATTATTTTGTTCCTTAATTTTTAATTTTGCCGAAACTGCATAATAAATTAAAAGCCCCGCGCCGCAGCTTAACGGAACAAGACCGCCCAACAGGATATACGAGACACCGTCCATAATTGCAAACAACGACGTAAGTGTCAGCCCTATCATAACTAGCAATATTCCCGAAATAAGGCAAAAAGAAGAAAGATTAAATTTAATGGGAATATATGCTTTTGTTTGAATTCGGCAAATGATTTGTTTGTGCCGCCAAAGAAGATAGAAAAAAATCAAAACTGATGCCATAACTATCCCTACGATAGGGATTATCGTAATAATAATTTGAGCGGCAGCAATAGGTTCTTGATTCATTTGAATTACTTCTCCTTATTCCAAAATTATAAATTCTTTAAAATAAACACCGGTTACTTTTGATAAATTCAATATTGAATTTACCTCTTCAAGAAGCTCTTTTTTTACCGAATGCTCAGGCATGGCATAAAGCTCCACAGCATTTTTTTTTAAAAACCAGCTTAAAATTACAGCCCTAAGTGCTTCTTTTTTTTGTACGAGTTCTTCTCTAAACTGAATGTCTTCGTTATTATACTCAAAAACGGGAAAAATAACAACAGAGGCAGGTTTTTCTCCGCCGGTAACGGTTCTCAGCCTGCCTAAATCGGTATAAAGGGCTTTTTGCGCATAGCTCGGCACATCCTCTTTAATTGAAGAACCCGTTGCAGTCTTATTTTTTAAAACAGAAAAAAGTGTTCCGGCAATAATTACTCCAAGAAGAATAAAAATTACCGTTAAAAGAGAAAAATAAAGTTTTGAATTTCCTTTCCGTTTTTTCATACTTTAAAAAATAGAAAAACTACAAAATTTTTGCACAACCGGCAGGTTTTGCTCGATATAACAGCGGCTTAAAGCCAAAGATTCTCTCATAATCATCAAGTTTTTCCATATATCCTAAAGCGTCGTCTTCCCGTATAATCGTATATGTACAACCGCCAAAACCCTTTCCTGTCATTCTGGCACAAACCATATTTGTTGCAGAGGGTTCAATAAATTCCAAAGAACGCTTTACAATCCAATCCAATTCGGGGCAGGAAATCTCAAACCTGTCGCGCAGTCCCTCATGCGAGCGGTTAAGAATTCTAGAAAGCATAACATTATCCTTTCGTTTTAGGGCATCGACGGCATCATCAACACTCAAAGATTCCCGGATAATATAAGTAACACGCCGTCTGACAGATTCGGGAATTTCAATTTCTTCAAGCATCTTTTCGGTTAATTGGGACATATCTTTGGGCATATCCGGCTGTTTTTTTACCAACTCATAAGCGTCAATACACTCGTCCAATCTTGCGCCGAGTTCTTCACGGGCAATAATTCTAGGTACTCTGGAATCGGTAATAAGAATTGTATGTCCTTCTATGGGGAAAGGATAAATTTCGGCAGTTTTTTTTCTATGGTCGGTTCTAACGCAGTGATTTGTTTTTGCATATAAAGCACATAAAATATCCGCTCTATGCGGATACGTATTTAAATGCTGTACGTTTGCGTGTTCCAAAATATCGACTAAATCGGTTTTAGTTAATTTTGGGGCAAATATTTTTCTAAGAACAAGGGCTGTTGCGGTTTTTAAAGCATTCGGAGTTCCTAAACCTGCATCAGAAGGAATTTCCGAAAGAATAGTAAAGTTTAAACCGGAAATTTGATACCCGAAATCATTAAAGGCTGCAATGACGGCTTTTACGGAATTTGCCCATCGGTCTTCTTTTCTGTACCGCAGTCCTGCAGAAGAAATCTTTTTCCTTTCATTTAGAGAAATGGAAAACAGTCTAAAATTATTATCGGTACGCTGCGAAGCACAAACATATAAATAATGGTTTATCGCCATCGAAAGCGTATTCCCTTGTGCAAACCATGTATGTTCACCCAATAAATGAAACCTTCCCGGTGCTGCCGCACAGGCTTCAGGTTCATCTCCATATTCATCTATGTGAAAATTTACTATTTTTTGCATGTATATATAATACTCGTTCTATTGATTTTTTTCAACAAAAATGCTTAAATACTGTGCAAATTTATGAACTTTTTTTTGTATTTTTTAGCCATTTTATGTTCAAGTGCTTTATTTTCTCTTGGTATTCCCAATGAAATTACGCATTTCGGCTCCAGTGCGGCCGGTTTTTTGGGGATAACCTTATTATATTATACGCTTCTTAATTACGGTAAAAATAAAAATTTAAATGAAAATCATGTCAAAAATATCACATATTCAGCGTACTTATATGCTTTTTTTGTGTCCTTTGTTCACCTCTTTGCCAGTTTTTGGCTCGCATTTTTTGAAGATTTTGCAATTTTTACACTTGGAGCTTCAACACTTGCTTATTTTTTTATGGCAATGCCTTTCGGTATAGTATTTCATTATGTATTAAAAAAAGCCGGACATTTAAGAATTTTCGCCTTTGCCGCAGTTTGGCTTATGTGGGAATATTTTAAATCGAATGATTTTTTGGCATATCCTTGGGGTACGGCACCAATGGTATGTTTTAACTTAAAGACTTTCATTCAATTTACGGATACAACCGGTGTTTGGGGGCTTTCTTTTGTTGTACCGCTGGTTTCGGCGGCAGCAGGCGAAATTTTATATGCCGCCGCCTCTTCCATCAAACCGCTGGAAGCCCTAAAAAAACTGACACCTTTGAGGAATACGTTTATTTTTACGGGAGGGCTTCTTATTCTTCTTAATGTATACGGTATGATAGTGCTTAACAAAGAGATACAACCCGAAAAATTTTTAAAAACCGTAATAGTTCAGCAAAACGGAGACCCTTGGGATATGGGGCGTTTTGAAGAATATTTGGCCGCTTCCCAAAACCTCACATTACATGCAGTACAAAACAGCGAAAAAAAGCCCGATTTAATTGTCTGGAGTGAAACTTCGCTGGCTCAGTCTTATCCCAATAATGCTTTTATTTATAAATCCACTCCGGAAGAAATGCCCTTTTTAGATTTTCTTAAAAATTTAGATATACCGCTTTTTACAGGAACATCATATTATGAAGAGAACGGGCAAGATTATCATTATTATAATTCAGCCTGTTTACTTTCGCCGCAAGGAAATATCGAGGGACTTTATTCTAAAATACAGCTTGTTGCATTTGCGGAATATATGCCTTTTATCGATAATCCCTTAGCGGCAAAATTTTTTGATAAAATAGTAGGGTTTTCTTCGGGATATACGCCGGGCAGGAACTACAGTCTTTTTTCGATTAAAAATTCAGCAAACGAAACGGTGAGATTTGCCGCACCGATATGTTTTGAAGATGCATTCCCGCATATTTGCACAAAACTGCACAATTTGGGAAGCGAGCTTTTAATCAATATGAGTAATGATTCGTGGTCTAAAACTGCAAGTGCAGAATATCAACATTTTGTTATTTCATCTTACCGTGCGTTGGAACTGAGGACGACATTACTGCGTTCCACTAATTCGGGCTTTTCGGTTGTTATCGATCCCTTAGGAAAGATATTATACACTCTTCCGCTTTTCAAAGCAGAAACGCTTGTTGCAGATGTTCCTATTTACAAGCATGTCAAAACACCGTTTGCAGTTTTTAAAGACTGGTTCCCCTATTCTATTTTTGCAATTTTAATGACGTATATGGTTTTAAGTAAATTGAATATGATAAAAAAGGCCGCTGCTGCTCCTGTCCCATCATGCCATTGGCAATATACATGGGAAAAACGAAAAAGCCGTATAAAAACCGTAAGGTATTATAAGCCATTATTTGCAGTAAAACGGATTGAAAAAAGAAATTAAGCGCATCGGCACATTAAAGCGCCGCACAAATGAATACTATTTTTCTTCTGCAAGTTCTATAATAGGTTCAATATCCCACTGCGTATATAAGAGCTTTAAAAAAGAAGTCATAATATATTCACCGCCCGAAATCGTATAGTGAGTACCGTCATCACGCATAAGTTTTATTTTTTTCCCTTCAGACGTTTGAAGAGTATCGGTATACGGAACGCCCATACCGGGTGCCGCCTCGGACATAGAAAATTTTATCAACTGTTCAGATGAATAATGAGAAGCGATTTTTTTTTGTATTTTTTCTATATAAGATAAATCGGCATTATAAACTTTATTACGTACAACCGGCATTCCAAGCCAATATACTTTTTTTGTATGTGCTAACAGAATATCCAAATGCTTTTTAATTTTTTCTGAATAAGCTGTTTCCCATTCCGGAGTTTCTTTTATTAAGATATTTCCTTCACGGTCATAAAAATTCTGATAATCGTTCATGCCTAAAAAAATTATTGCAATATCGAAAGGAGTATTTTTATTTTCAGTAAAAATACTTTGCAGCTTTTTCGGCCAATTATAATAATCCCCACGAACAAAACCAGAAGACGGCACCGAAACCTCAGTAATTTTTATCGGAGACGTTTCGCCGATAAGGCGCATAAAACCGCCTGCGATACTCCTCATTTGAGAATCGCCTATCATCAATACCCGTAACGGTTTTTCTTTTGTATATGCGTAGACATGCGTATCAATAGATTCAGGCAAAGGAAGTTCTGCATTTTTATTTTCCTCAAGCTCGTCCTTTTCGGGAACTTCGGCGGTAAATTGTTCAGCGGCTTCACTATGCGGTGTAATCTCAAAAGGCTGCCCTGTGTTTGCCTTTTTTAATTCAGACAACGTATCTTTTAAAAATTCAAGTTTTGTTTCAAGTTCTGCAATATTCTGCGCAAGACGGAGGGTGTCCGGTTTTGTATCCGGTAATGCTTCTTTATTTTTATTCTGAACGCCAATTTCGTTTGAATCCGCATAATAAAAATTGTCCCAATTACTGTTGTCAGTAAGTTTTGCAGTCAACAAAAATTTATTGCGTATTTTAGGAATAACCGAATCTATTCCGTATTTTGACGAAAAATCGGAAATAGGTTTTGTTACGGCAGAATATATTTCTTTAAGGTAGTTATTTTCGATTTTTAAAACGGTATTATTTAATGAAGTACTCAACATTAAAAATATAAGAGCAATGCAGAGTAAAAAAAAGAGTAAAACTTTATTTGCAGAATAAAAGCCCCATTTTATTTTTTTAAAAAAAGGGAAAAAAGTTCGTTGCAGTTCCGTTTTTTTCATTTTAATACCCCTCGCTATTTCATTTAAAAACCGAAATAAATAAACTGCGGTATACCCGAAGTGGAAACGGCATAAATTAAGCCCATAACCGCTGCCGTAAAAAATGCCTTAAAAATTAAAGGAATGTGCGTGTACAATTCAAAAAATTTATTTCTAATTTTTTCAGACGGCAGTTGTAAAACCAAGCCTGCTGCAAAAACAATAAGCATAAAAGGCGTTATCAGGTGAAAGGGTCTTAAAGTATTTTTAAACGATATTATATATAATTTTAATTCTTCAAAATCTTTTAAGAAAAAAATAAACCAGCTTATGTTTATAAAAATAAACACTAAAAAAATTCTTATTCCATTTAAAAATTTATTTTTGTTTTTACTTTCTTCAAAATTCCCGGCACCCAAAACTTTGTTTTCAACTTCACCGAATTTTTTTATTTTATTTCTGACATAAAATATTCTTTCAATAATAAGAATTAGCCCTTGTAAACAGCCCCAAATAATAAAGTTTAGTTTAGCCCCGTGCCAAAGCCCTGCAATCAGCATTGTAAAAAACAAACCGAACAAGGTGCGTACTAAACCAAAACGTGAACCGCCAAGTGCAAAATAAAGATAATCTCTTAACCAAGCGGAAAAACTTATATGCCACCTTCTCCAAAATTCACTGACAGATTTAGATAAATACGGACGGTTAAAATTGGCAGGCGTTTTAAAACCGAAAAACAAAGCGATAGAAATTGCCATATCGCTGTATCCTGAAAAATCTGCATAAATAATAATGGTGCAGCAAAGAATGCCGAAAATCAATTCCCATGTATTATAAAACTGCGGATTTGCAAAAATTTTATCGGTAACAAGAATCGTCAAAAAATTAGCTATTATAACTTTCTTATACAGTCCTGAAAGAAAAAGTAAAACGGCTTTGTCCAGTTCTATGGGACACGAATTTTTTTCTTTGTCAGAGTTTAACGTTTCGGGTAAATTTTTAAAAAAATATTCTGCTTGCACTATCGGTCCTGAAGATATTTGCGGAAAAAAAGAAACATACAAAAGTACATCCCAAAAGGATTTTGAATGCCGCATTTTACAAAGATAAATGTCAAAAATATAACTCATACATTTAAAAGTATAGTATGAAACTCCTACAGGAAGTAAAAGAGAAAAATTTTTTATCTGCGTTAAAAACAAAGAATTATTATACATATCCGGAAAATAAAAATTAAAGAATTCTAAGAGACCGTATACGTATTTAAAAAAACAAAGATACAAAATATTTAAAATAGTGATTACAATAAGAATACATTTACGCGGATGATAATTTTTTTCTTTTTCGAGAAGAAACCCGTAAAAATAATTTACGGCTGTAACAGCAAAAATTAAAATACAAAATTTCCAATTCCAAAATGCGTAAAAAATATAAGAAGCGATGACTAGTAGTATTTTCCTCTGTTTTTCCTGTCTAAAAATATACCAGTATAAAAAAAATACTATGAGGAAAAAAACTGCAAATTGAAATGTCGGAAAAAACATTTTCAAAAATTACGGAAACGTTATCGGTTTATTTGCCATTTTACGCTGAATCTCTGCAGCGCGGACCGGAGGCATAAGCGAAAACCAGTTGGACACCTGCGAAGTTTTATCGTTTTGACGGGCAATATTTTCAGCGGCGCGAAGTACATCGATAATATCCTGATCATCCATTTCCAATAAATTTGCAACGGCTTTATCAGGGGGCATACTATTCATATATGTCGCAATTTGAATAATATTCGCATTTCTGTCGTTAGTTTCGGTTAATATCAAATTAAAATTTTTTTCTTTTTCTTCAACAGCACTAAGGCGTGCGTCAAGTTCTTCCGAAATTTGTTTATTTTCAATTTGTTTTGCTCTAACCTCTTCTTGTTCCTTTGCCAATTCTTGCGCTTTTATCTCCAAAGCCATAAGCCGCTTTTCGTATCTATCATCTTCAAGGCTTGCAAGTTCGTTTTCATTTAAAGGCGTAACTCCTTGCGGCGTTTTTAAACCGAAAAGCGAATACACGGGCGAAAACATTCCTCTTGTGTTTACAAGTCCCAAATAGTCAAACCACAATAAACCGCCGAAAATGAGTAATATTATCAAAATTAAAAGAACAAAAATTCTTCCGATTGAAGCACTTCTTCTCAAAATAGAACACCTCCCCAAAACTCATATTTTATCAGTGTTGATACAGATACTTAAAGTATTCCATATCCGTAGAAAGAATTTTTTCCGTTTGAGGCAAAGAGGTTTTATAAATCTCTATGCTCTTCCAAAAACTGTAAAAATCGGGTGCTTTCCCGTAAGATTCCGCATAAATTGCAAGAGCCCTTGCATCCGCATCTCCCTTTATTTTTTCAGATTCGGCATAGGCTTTTGAAAGAATGGTCTTTTTTTCGTTTTCAAGTTTACCCAGCCATTCGGCTTTTTTACCCTCTCCGGTAGAGCGGAACGTTTGTGCAATTTGGTTTCTGTCTTTTATCATTCTGTTAAAAACGGAATTTTGCAGATCGTCGGAATATTTAATTTGTTTAAAAATTACATCAATTACTTCCATGCCGAATTCTCCCAGCTGATTATTAGCCCGCTTTAAAATTTCAGCGGCAAGAACTTCACGCCCCTTATCTATATCCGTTATCTCATTTTCATCCGAAAGATCCGTAATATCAACTTCACTTGTATCTACATTAAATTTTTCTTCATGTTTTACTTCGTTTATAATGTTTGAAGTACGCACGACATTATTCAAACTGTTAATCGTAATGACATCCCTTACGGAAGAATCTATAATATCTGAAAGTCTTGAAAAAGCCCCCTCATACGTTACTACGGATTCATAGAATTTTTTTATATCTACAATACGCCATCTGCTTGTCGTATCAACTTCAATAAATTGTTTTTCCTTTGTAAGTATCTTTTGAGGGTCTCCGTCAAGACGTAAAAGTTTTGCCGTATATTTATGTACGGTATGGATAAACGGCATCTTAAAATGAAGCCCTGCCGCAGTTTCCGTATTTACAACCTCACCGAATTGAGTAATAATTGCCGTTTCGCCCTCATTTAAAATATAAAAAGGATTTATAAATATTACTAAGATAAGTATAAAAACAAGCAGAATAATAAACTTTATTCCCTTTTTTGATTTTATTTTTTTCGGTTTTATTTTATTTTCCGAATTTGTTACATTTTCATATTCCGTATCACTCATATCCTATTCTCCTTTTTTTAATTCTTTAAGCGGTAAAAAATTTTTTAAGTTTTTATCAATGATAATAAGTTTATCGGTATTTGACAAAACGTCGCCTATAGTTTCAAGGTAAAGTCTTCTCCTCGTTACATCGGGTGCTTTTACATATTCCGAATAAACCGCATTAAAACGGGCAACATCGCCCTGCGCTTTATTTATACGCTCGGAAGCATATCCTTTTGCTTCTTGAATCATCTTATCGGCTTCTCCTTTGGCTTTCGGAATTTCTTTATTATAAGCCTCTTTTCCTTCATTGATTAACCGATTCATATCCTGAATAGCAATATTCACGTCTTCAAATGCAGCTTGAACCTCTGAAGGAGGAACAACATTTTGCAGCTGCACGGAGGAAACCGAAATACCCAATCCCAGCTGTTCATATTTTTTATTCATTAAAGTTTTTGCTAAAACTTGAATATTATCCCGTTCCGCACCCATAATATCCATAATAGCTCTATCGCCGACAAGAGCGTTTACTACTGACTTTGAAACATCTCTAATGGTTTTATTTCTCACCGAATCTTCAACATTAAAAAGCCATGCCTTAGGGTCTACTATTTTATACTGTACAACCCATTCAACATTGATAATATTTAAATCTCCGGTAAGCATAAGAGATTCATGCGTAATTAAATTTTGATATTCGCTTCTTACTCCCGATGCAGAAGTTCTAAAACCGAATTCTTCCTTTTGCACCGTAGTAACGGGCACTTTGTAAACTTCATCGATAAAGGGAATAACAAACTGTAAACCGGGGGTAAGTGTTCTGCTGTATTTGCCGAAGCGGGTTACAACACCGTTGTCCGTTGCCGGAATAATCTTAATACCCGAAAAAGCAATAACGGCAATAAGGGCTATTACAAAAATATTCCGCAAAATCTTCCCGAATTTTGCAGGGTCTATTTTTTTTTCTTTCATTTTTTCCTCCGAAATAATACTGAAATTAAACTATACACAAAATCGCAAAAAAATTCTACAGGGCGCGAATATCCGGATAGGGCAGCACAAAGGTTTAACCGCGTCCGTATTCAAACCTGAAGGGTACAAATTCCCTGCCTGTTTCCGTAAAAAATTTTGAAAAAAATTCATAATATTGAAGTCTGATAATTTGAATTGCAACGATTAACCCTTCAAGCAGAATAATAACCAAATTCCCAATAATAGCCGGAATTATTCCGTATGAAAGATAGCCTCCGCAAAAACCTGCCATAGTAAAGACTATAAAACTTAAAACCGCATGCGAAAGCGCAAATGCTCCAACACGTAAAAAACTTACCGAATTTGAAATATAGGTTGAAAGTACCTCCAAGATTTCAACTAGACCTTCGATAACGGCTGCAAAAAAACCGTTTTCAAAAACGGGGCGTTCTCCGGCTATAAGCCTTGTAAGCGGTTCCGAAAAGAAAATGCACAATAGCGGCAGCACAAGAAATATAATATCCGCCCATCCGAAGCCTATTTTTAAAAATGCAATCCGTAAGCCTATAAAAACAACATACCAAAAAAAGAAAAGTCCTGAAATACCTGTTTTTGAAAAAAGTGCTTTTGCATATCTTTTTAGTCTAAAATTATTTATTATATTGATAATTAGACCTGTAGAATTTATTATAAATCCTATTGAAAGCGTAAAGCCGAAGAACATAATCAGCTTTTCGATAGAGCCGCCTTCCGGCATCAAATGAAGAATATGGTCATGCGGAGTTCCGAACAGCCCTGTAATAAAGCGGCTTACCGGAATTAAGAGCTGTCCGTTTGTAAAAACTTCCCCTGTTAAAAAACCCATAATCATACCCGAAATACCTATTGCCATAAACACATAAGAAAACTTGGAAAACTTTTTTAAAATTACGGGTTTTCCCCAGTGCATTAAAAGCCCCAAAAGAAAGAACACCGCACCCTGCCCTAAATCTCCGAACATAATTCCAAACAAAAGCGTAAAAAATACCGCAACAATCGGTGTCGGGTCAAGTGTTCCGTAAAGAGGGGCTCCGTAACTGAAAATAATCCGTTCAAAACTCCGCACGAATTTATTGTGTTTATAAAATACGGGAACTTTTTCTTTACCGTTTTTTACGGCAGGTACTTCATCGGGAGCATATAACCTGATGGCAATTCTTGCTTCCGTAAGATTATCCAAATCCTGCATAATCTTTTGTTCGTCATTTTCGGAAATCCAGCCGAGAATTCTAAAAACGGTTTGCGTAGCTTCCAAATTTTGTTTAACCTGCAAAATCTGCGAGCCCAAAGAAAAATTCTGCAAAAGTTTTAAAATGGTAAGTTTATTTTTTTCTGCATAATTCAATTTTTCCGTTTTAAGTTCTTCAATTAAAATTTTTGCATTTTCGGTTTTTTGTTTTAAACCCTCGATTACATCATCCGGGACACCTTTAAAATCCTTTGGAATATCAAGGGGTAAAAAGCCGAATTTTTTTAATTCGGAATCAAGAGCAAACCTGCCTTTTTTTGAAGATGCTGCTAAAATACGGGTTTTATCTTCGCCGAGCGGAATAATAATAGCTCTGTTTCCGATAGAGAATTGAAGTTCTTCAAGGTTTTCGGGATTTATTTTTCCTACACGCATAGTTAAAAAAGTTAAATTATCTATTTCTTTGTAAGGAACTTTTAAGTTTGCAAAAGCCAAAGCCTCGTTGTAAGCCTCTTCGATGCGTTTTTGTTTTTCATATACTTCAGCTTCTTTTTTTTGTAAAGCATCAATTTCAGAAAATAATTGTTCGGCGGAACTTATATCTTCGGAACACGGAAATTCGGCAGTTTCCGAAAGATTGTCGGGCTCGCTTATTGACAAGTAAGAAGAGACGGCTTGAAGCCGGACAAAAATTTCTTTGTGCGAATTTGAAAAAGGAGCTTGCGTAGAATTTTCTAAATTATACTGCGAAGCGGAGCTTTCCGAATAGGGTTGGAAATTCGCTTTTTTCCCTAGATACTCAATTACGGCATTTACATCGTTTGCAAGAACAACCAGCTCTATCAGTTTCATTTTTTTTGTTTTAAGCATACCATTATCCCCAAATAAATTCCTTTTTAAATTCATTATCGGAACCGACCCTCAAAGACTCTACGGCAGCCCGAATCATATATTCTTCCAAATTTTTAATTTTAAAGAAAGCGGTAAGTACACCTGTTGTGCCGGTACTAATATGAAATTGTTTTACCGCCAAATTATAAAGATATTTGTCGCAAGCCAACTGAACATAGCGCGGGTCCAATATCCAAGGCATCCCCTCTTCATGCGGATTTAAGACATACGCATATTCCCAGTTTTTCCATTGGTTCCAATCATCTAGAGGTTTATCAAATGCAAAATACGCAGGGCGGCAAAAAATTTTTTCGGTTTCCTCTGTTTGAACACCTGCAAGCAGCGGTTTAATATCTTCCGTTTTGTAAGCGTAATAGGTGCGAAGCCGCAAAATCCATATAATATTTTGCATAATAATATCGGTTAAAATAAGACGTGCGCAGGATTGTTTTTCCTGTTTTGAGAGAGATTTATACCCGGTCCAAACGGAACGGTAATACATTCTGTCCATTTCGGAATCCCAAGTCATTATTTCGGAAATTGATGCCTTATCCGAAGTATCGGAAGAAGTTTTATAGGACGGAACTTTAATATTCCCCATCTCAGTACCACGTACAACTTCCCTCATATCGGGCCATTTATCCCAGTTAAAAACGGAATACGGACTTATATCTATTAAAAAGGATTTGTCTTTAGATTCTTTTTCCGCCTCATGCCAAGCGTTTTTTAAATTTGCATAATCGTATTTTGAAATTAATGCCTTAATCAGCATATCCGGCTTATCATAGGCACTGATGAGCTTTAGCATATCGGCAACCGATTTTTCCGAAATTTTCCGCTCAATTACATCGGCTAATTTTGCTTCCGGTAAAACGGGTATTTCTTCATCGAGTACCAAATTCCACAATTCTCGTATGTTTTTTGCTTCAAAAAGTTTTGCAGCCCTTTTGCCGATAAAAGACTTGGAATACATGCCGCAAGCCTTTGCATAAACATACACGGACGCAGAAGACTTATCCATAATCGCCTATGCTCCGAAAAAATAAGAATTAAGGCTGCTCTCAAATTTTTTATAATCTTTATTTAAAGAAGAAAGATATTCATCGAATTTTTTATATTCTTCTTTTTGTTTAATATCAAGAGCTTGTTTTTCGGCTTTTAAATTATCTTCAAAATCCGACAGCATCTTTTCATATTCGGCTTTATATTGTTTTTCAGCTTCGGCTTTTGCGGCACCTATCCTATTATCAGCTTCAACTTGTGCGTCAAAAACAAGGCTTGCCGCAGAATTTTCAATATCTAAAAGATGTCCGAAAATATTTTGTTCCACTTTAGTGCTTTAAAGACCTCCAAGAAGCATATTTTCGTATTTGCAAATTGTATTATATACCTCCGTACCGGAAGTTCCTGCAAATAAATCCTCCAAAAAACGGGGGTTTAGTAAGAGAATATTTAATCTGTTTAAAATTTTCAAGTGCTGAGAATAATCCTCAAGAGTAGACAAAAGCATAAAAACAATATAAACGGGATTCCCGTCGAGTGAATCATATTCAATTCCCTCTTTTGAAATCCCGATTATACCCTTAGGTACCGTCAAGCCCGAAATTCTCGCATGCGGCAGAGCTATCCCTTTTTTTATGCCGGTAGAAAGTTTAGACTCCCTCTCACGCACGGCAGAAAGAATAAGGTTTCTGTCTATCGAAGAGTCGTTTAAAACATATAAATTCACCAATTCTTCAAAAAGTTCGTCTTTTTCCGTGCTTTCAAGGTTGATTTTAATATTTTCAGCCGAAAACAATTTTCCAAGTATCATCTTAGCTTATTCACCGTCTTTATCTGAAGAATTTTCGCCGGAATTTTCCGTGCCTGTTTCGGTATTGTTGTTATTTTCAGTTTCGGTATTTGTACCGTCCGCCCCATTATTTTTCCACCATTCGGTAGAAGTTTCAGCCTGTTTTTGTCCGGCTTCTTCGGATAAACCCTTATCCGAGACCCCTTTATTAAGAAATGCAAGCAAAAAAGTAGTTACAAAAAACAAAGCAACGGCAATATATGTCGCTCTGCTTAAAACATTGCCTGATTTTGAACCGAACGCAGAATTACTGCCGCCGGCGAAAAGACCGCCCAAGCTGTCTCCTTCCTCATTTTGCAATAAAACAAGAAAAATAATAACCGCACAAATAATAACAAAAAGAACAAGCAATGCAATACTTAAAGCACCCATAAATAAACTCCAAATTTTAAAATATTTGTATAGAATACATCAAAAGAGAAAAATATTCAATAGGCTATAAAACACAAAACAACGTTTACATACAAATTTACTTGCGGACTTGCCTAAAAATGAGCCGCTTAAGCATGGTTGTTTTTTTCTCGCCGATAGAGGCGGCTTTTAAGTCTTCAATTTCTACGGTCGAAAACTTATGGTCAACCTTATATTTGGAAATAAATTCATAAATAATTTTTTCCGCTTCGGCTTCGTCATAGGTAGCGTTATCCTCTTCATACGTAAGATAAATTTCAGCCCAATATTCCGCAGCATAAATTTCAGTCATATAAATTACTGCGGAAGATTTTCCTTCAACTTCGTATTTTGTAGTTTTCGGCTGTACAACGGTAGCGGCAAACAGAGAAACAACCGCTAAACACATAACCGTACAAGCTATAATATTTTTTTTCATATCAATAACCCTCCTAAATAAGTTATTATGCGCTATATTAACACCTTTGGATTTTTTTTGCAAGTAGTAAAACCCGTTTTATTGCCGTATGCCGTTCCTTATTTCATTAAAAACGGCGGAAAATTCATCAATACTCAAAAACATACCTTTTTTTTCGTTTGATGAATTTATTAAATATTCCTTAAAATCCGCTTTAAAACTGCCGATACTATACCTATAAAGTTTTTATCTACCGGAGGAATTTAAAATGAAAAAATTTATTATTGCATTTTTATGTTTTTTTCAAATTATATATATTTTTGCAGAAAGCGAGTTCCCTGCTCTGCATTCAAAAACGGATATTTCAATTAAGTTTTATGACAGGCGTATTTATTATCCGGGGGAAAGTGCCGGCGAACCGATATTCGTGCAAGTCTCAATTACAAATAATAACCCCGAAACCTTACGCTTTAAACTCGCAGACGACAGGTCTTTCAGTATGGATTTTTCGGTAATAAATACAAAAAACCGTCAGTTGAAACATACGGAATCTTGGTTAAAAAAAAGAAATACCAACCGCCAAATTTATTTTAGAGAAATAAGTATCGAAGCGGGAGAATCATATTCTTTTATCGAAAATCTAAAAGATTATATCGAAATTACCGAGCCCGGTATTTTTCTTTTAACGGCAAGTTTTTTCCCCGAACTGAAGCGGCATTCCGATAATTCCGAAGAACACATCAATTCCAATCGGCTCAGTTTGGAAATAAAACCGGCTCCATCAGCAGCCGCTTTGGGGACACTTCCCATTTCACCTGTAACGGGAGATATTCTCCAAGCAAAACCCATTCCTCCCGATCAAGTTATAACATATCTATTAACTGCAAGACAAAAATCCTTATGGGAACAATTCTTTTTGTATATGGATTTGGAAAAAATGATAACGCGGGATCCCTCTAGAAGCAAACGTTTTAAATTGGAATCGGAAGCCGGCAGAATGAATATGATTGAAGTCTATAAACATGAATTAAGTCAAGAACGGATAGATAAAGAAATTGCCGTTATTCCGGTTGATTTTAAAATAGAACACACGGGATATACGGATACGCTTGCAGAAGTTAAAGTTGTGGAATGGTTCGAATACCGGAACTTTAAAGAGAAAAAAAGATTTACTTATTTCTTAGCATCACGGGACGGCGTATGGACGCTTTATGATTATGTTGTAGAAAATCTGGGAACCGAATGAGGAATAGAAAAATGAAAATAATGTTAATTTCAGAATTAGTAAATTCAAAAGAAAAATTAAACAAATTTCTAGGCGAAAATAGTTTTGAGCTTATTCATTACCGCTCGCCTATAAAGGCTTTAGATAATATTGAAGAAATTACTCCCGATGCCGTAATTATCAACGCACTTGACTTTCCACGCCACTGGAAAGTAATTACTCAATATATACGCTGGGATACAACAAAAGAACACATAATAATAATTCTTTTAAGCAATAAAAAAATTATTGAAAATGATGCCAATAAAGCGGTCATTGCAGGCGTGCAAGGAATTATACAAGCGGAACATAATAATTTTTCCGATATAGTTCCGGAACTTAAAAATATTTTTATACGTTACGGATATGGAAATAAAGGCAACGCCGAAAAGGATTTTTCCAAACAAGTAACTTTTTTATTTACCAATCCGTTAAACGAAGTTATTATAACCGGAACGGTAAAAAATATTACACCCACTGGAATTTTATTTTTGCCTGATATGCCTGCAAATACGGCTGAATTAACCGAAAATACAATTTTAGAACAATGTTCCCTTAAAATCGGGAAGAAAATAATTGTCCCTATGTGTAAAATAAAGTCAAATACATTAATGCTTAATTTAGAATTCATCGATTTAAATAAACAGGATTTAGACGAAATTACCTATTTTATAAATACATTATAAAAAAGAATATAAGGGCAATTTTAATTGCGATTATTTTTTTCTTTTGGATAAAAGACTCCAGTTTAAATTACTTGCAACAAAAAGAATTTTAAATACCATGTTTCAGGAATACCGATTAAAACCGGATGGTCGGCGGCTTGTCCGCGTTTTTCAATTATACGTAACTTTCTGTTTACGCTTTTTGCCGCTTCAAAAAGCATCTCGGTAAAATCCGCTTCACTTATAAAATGGCTGCAGCTCGCCGTTGCCAAATATCCTCCGCGAGGCAAAATCTGCATAGCTTTTGTATTTATTTCTTTATATCCTTTAAGTCCATTATCGCGGTACCCCCGCTGTTTTGCAAAGGCAGGAGGGTCGAGAATTATCATACCATAAGGAGACTGTTCGCGGACGGCATCCCAATCATTTCCGTTTTTATTTTCAACTAAAGCAGTTAGAAGGTCAAACACATCGGCATGCACAAAGCGCAATTTTTTATCGGTGTGCAATTTTTTATTGAGGGCTGCATTTTTACGGGCAGAATCCAAGGCGCGCGAACTTATATCGACTGCCGTAACAAATTCAGCACCTCCTGCAAGCGCATTTAAAGCAAATGAACCCGTATGTGTAAAACAATCCAAAATTCTCTTACCGCGCGCAAGTGCCGATACCGCTTGTCTGTTATATTTTTGATCCAAAAAGAAGCCTGTTTTTTGCCCCTTTGTAAAATCTACGGAATATCTAATTCCGTTTTCTTCAATTATGGTCTCTTCAATCACATCTTTCGGTTTAAAGAGCCAACCGCAGTTTTTTTCCAAGCCTTCAAGCAGACGAAGTTCAGAATCGTTTCGCTCATATACGCCGGAAATTTTTTGCCCGTCTTCTTGCAAAACCTTAACCAAAATTGTAAGTAAATTTTCTTTTATTTTTTCAATTCCGAAAGACAGAATTTGAACAACAAGTATATCTGCAAATTTATCTACTGTAAGACCGGGAAAACTATCGGCTTCGCCGAAAATAATTCTACAGGCATTTAAATCTTCAAGCCTCATAACGGCTTTCCTGTATTGCCACGCATATTCAAACCTGCGCTTCCAAAAAGCGTCATCAAATTTATCATTCTTATTATCGGAAATTATACGGATTTTTATTTTGCTGTTAAGGCTCAAAAAACCTGTTCCGAGAAATTTATCTTTATCGCTGAATACTGATACAAGGCTGCCGTTTTCGGCATCAGGGGCTTCGATAATTTCATCGGCATAAACCCATGTATGCCCAGCCCGCAAAAATTTTGTTCCTTTGGAGGAAATTCTATATTGAGGTAATTCGGTAAAATTATTCATAACTATAGTATTCTATCAATCAACAACCTCGACGCAGAGCGTACGTTGCGCAGCAACAGGGTATTAAACCCTCCGAACGAATAAACTTCTCATTTGTCATTATCATAAACCGGTATTTTTTTAATAAGTGAAAAATAAATCGGTCCTGCGCCTTCGGCAGTGTCCGGCATAAAACGGTAACCGTATTCGCATTCTTCAGCAAATTGCGGCTGAATACAAAATTGATGTACACCGGCTTTTCCGGTTTCAATACAGATTTGCGTTTTGTATTTTGCTTTTAATTTTTTTATGACACCGTCGTTTTCAAAATCGGACAAGGCGCATGTTGAATATACCAAAAAGCCGTTTTCTTTTAACAATAAAAATGCAGCCGATAAAAGTGCCCACTGTCTTTGTGCAAGATTTTTTATTCTTGCTTCACTCCATTGATCTAAATATTTTTCATTTTGAAGCAAATGTCTTTCGGAAGAACAAGGGGCATCAAGTAAAATCCGGTCATAGAGATTGCGTCCGTAATGCGGCATTTTACACGCGTCATATCCTGTTATCTTAATTTGCCGTCTTTGATAGGGACTAATATATTCTTCCAAAACATTAAACAACCGGTTCCGCCTATCCGCAGAAATTTCATTTGATACCAATTCTACTTGTTCACTTAATCTGCTCAGCAAAACTAAAGTTTTTCCGCCGGGAGCAGCACACATATCCAAGCACTTCCCCGAATACAGCGGAGGCATTGCCTTTGCCGCCTGCACACTTGCATAATCCAAATAATACGGTTTAAGCAATTTATCGCTATAAGCAATTTGTCTCGGTTCAGCCGCAAGTGCCGTTTTTAAATGTTCCCACCGCTCTTTAAACAAGGCTGTATAATATGCGTCAAAGGCTGCCGCTCCTTTTGCTTTTTGTTTTTTCATTCTGCTGCTCCTTGTTTTTTAAGACAAGCCTTTGTACAAGCTGTCCAAAGGGCATCTTGATTAGGCGGGAGAACCGAACAAACTATATTTTCGTTTGTAACGGGATGAACAAATTTAAGCGAATACGCATGAAGCCTTATTCCCCCTGATTTCTCTGTACGTTCAAAACCGTATTTTATATCACCTTTAATAGGCATACCTAAATTTGCAAGTTGAATTCTAATTTGATGGGTTCTGCCCGTTATGGGAATAATACGTAAAAAATTATAATGCTCGCCGGTACCTGCAAGCTCCCAATATAAAGACGCTTTTTTACCTTCCGCAGAACTTTTACACACAAAACCTTTTTGAATTTTCGGGTTAAATGAAAGATAATTTTCGATAATTTTCAATTTATTATGCTGAAGATTTTCCTTTTTTTTACAGATTGCCCAATATTCTTTTTCTATGCGCCGGTTATTAAAAAGTTTATTTAATGCCGTATGTACGGTTTGTGAAAAAGCAACAATTACCAAACCGCTTACCGGTTTATCCAAACGGTTTACAGCCTCAACATATTTTTTCCCGCAAAAAAAACCTTTAAAAAAAGTCTGTGCATCTTCTCCCGTGCTTTTTAGTACAAGTGCAAAATATTCATCCTTAAATAAAATTCTTTCTTTCATGATTTATATACTGAGTTTCCATAATTTATGTATTTTTCTATTTCTAAAATCTTCCGGTATTGATTTTTCCGTTAAGTTTTCTATTTTTAAATTTGCCGCTTCTCCGAATTTTTTTTTACAGGCTGAAATAAGAAGCGTATCATCAAATTTTAATTTTAAAGAATTTGAAGAAAAATAAAGCACACCGTTTTTTTTCAAAACTGAAAGACAAAGCATACACAATGTAAGCCAGTCTTTATTTACGTCGAATTCGGCAGCACTTTTAGAATTTGAAAATGTCGGCGGGTCGCAAACAATTAAATCCCATTTTAAATTTTGTGCAGCCGCATTTTGTAAAAACCGAATACCGTCGCTTTTTATCAGTTTTGATTTTAGCGGATTATATAATCCGTTTAATCTGAGATTTTCTTTTGCCCATTCCAAATACGTATTGGATAAATCGACGGAGTCGGCAGAAATAGCACCGCCTGCAAGGGCATGCACCGAAAAAGCTCCCGTATACGAAAAAAGATTTAACAAAGCCTTCCCTGCCGCTTCTTTAAAAATCTTTAAGCGTAAAGGACGATGATCCAAAAATAACCCCGTATCCAAATATGTGCCAAGGTTAATATAAAATCGGCAGCTCCCCTCTTTTACGGCTATTTTTTCAGTGCCGGATTTAAGTTTTTCGTATTGGTTTTTCCCCTGTTGTTTTTGCCGCAGTTTTATAAAAATATTCTCAATCGGTACGGATAAAACTTCACAAGCGGTTTTTGCAATTAAAGAAATCCAGCAGTTTTCCTCTGCTTCGGATTTTTCATACGGACGTTTGTAAAGAAACAAAACAAGATAACATCCGGCACCGCTGCCTGCGGTATCTTCAAAATAAATATCAAGGGCTACAGGTACTTCAGGAATGTCTTTGTCGTATAACCGATATGCAAAAATTCCCTCGCGCTTTGCCCATTTGGATACATGCTTAAATCTTTTTTGAAGACGGTTTTTAAAAAGTTCTGCTTGATATTCATTCTTTTGCATTGCGGTTTCTATTTTAAACCGTTTTTATTTATCATAACTCCGAGCATTGCATAGCCGGAACTTAAATCTTCTTTTTGGACAAGTACATCGTCCGGGACATTTATTTTGCTATTGGTAAAATTCCAAATTGCTTTTATCCCTGCATTCACCAAAATATCCGCAGCGTCCTGAGCGTATTCCGTCGGAAGGGTTAAGATTGCAATAAGCGGTTTGAATTCGGCAGCTTTTTGAGGAAGTTCTAAAAGGTCAAAAATGGACACTCCGTGAATTACTTTACCTATTTTTTTCTTATCGGAATCGAAAGCGGCACAAATATTTAATCCGTGTTCTTTAAACCCATGATACCCCGAAAGAGCTGTTCCCAAACTTCCTGCCCCGACAACAAAGGCAACATTTTCTCTATTCCAGCCCAAAAAATTTTCAATAGCGTCAATGAGCGGCTGAACAGGATACCCGCGTTTTGGAATTCCGACGATTCCCGTAAGGGTTAAATCTTTACGAACCTGAATCGCTTCCAGTTTCAACTCTTCTGCAATTTGTGTGCCTGAAATAAATTCTATTCCGTTAGTTTTTGCGTCTTTTATTAAATGTAGATAAGAGGGCAGACGGCGGATTGACGGTGCTGCCTGTATTTTTTGTTTTGTCATAAAAATCCTCCAAAACCGGTAACAACTAACTAAATAGTATATATAAAAAGTCAGATTTATGTCAAGCCCTTGCTAACGTAGTATTTTTTTATAATTTTTATAAGAAATATGAGAATAAAATACCAGAATTACAGATATAATCCGTTTTTTTCTATATAGTTATAAACCGGAATAGGCAGAAAATGTTTAAATTCTTTTCCTGCTTTGACTGCATTTCGGATTTCGGTGGAAGAAATGGAAAGAGCTTTATTTTTTAATTCAGTGTACGGGTACGGATAAGGGGCAAGGCTTGAATGCTTTGAGCCGTTTATTCCGTTTTTCTGCATTGCGGTAATAGTGTTCCGTTTGCCGATTATTATATCGGTCTTTTGCAGGATTTCGTCGCGCCCCTTCCAAAACAGGAAAGACTTTGCCAAATCATCACCGATAATAAGCCCTATTTTTCCGCTCAAAGGTTCTTTTGAAATTTCATTCGGTTTGGAAAATTTTTTATATAAATAATTTATTGTATCAACCGTATAAGAAACACCCTGTCTGTCTATCTCATAATGTTCGCAATATACGTAGGGTATAGTTAAAATTGCAAGCTCAATCATACGTAAGCGGTCTTGAGGTGAAACCTGCGGTGATTTTGCAAGTTGCTGTTTAAAAGGAGAAATAAATGCAGGGATAATGGCGATTTTAGTGTAGCCCAATTCTTTTTTTGCGGAAGCCGCCAATGCAAGATGCCCCAAATGAATCGGATTAAAAGAACCGCCTAAAACAGCAAGTCTCATTTTTTAGGTTTTCTCTTTCGGCTTAGACTGACTGTTGCTCCGAAATTTTCACCGTCCGGTTCGGTATTTTGATATCCGCAATCGTCCAAATCAGCCTGCATAAAGTTTTTATTTTGAGAATACGGGTTTAACACCTCTTCAGTTGTTTTTGCTTTTTTTTGCATGCCGTCTGCAAGAGCAATAAAGGCTTTTTTTACAGCATCCAAGCCCCAATTATTAAAAACCGAAATTCCAAAAATTTTGTACTCAGGTAAAGAATTTTGCAGTTCGGTGAGCCGTTCCTTTGTACCGGGTAAATCCAATTTTGTCGCAATTATTAGCCGTTTTTTTTTCGCAAGTGCCGCAGAATACGATTTAAGTTCTTTTGAAAGAATATTGTATGCGCTAAGATAGTTATCATCGGAAAGGTCTATTAAAAAAGCTAAACCGGCAGAACGGGAAATATGTTTTAAAAATCGAATTCCCAATCCTGCGCCCTCGGATGCGCCTTCAAGAATACCCGGAATATCGGCAATTATAACATCCCGTTCTTCATCCACTCGCAAAACGCCGAGATTTGGAATTTTAGTTGTAAACGGATACGGTGCAATTTTAGGGCGGGCATTTGTAAAAAAGTTCAAAAGGGACGATTTACCCGCATTCGGAAAACCTACGAGACCTATATCGGCAATTATATTCAGCTCGACGATAATTTCACGGGTTTCACCCTCTTGTCCGGGTAAAGCCGTTTTAGGAGCTTGATTTGTCGAACTCTTAAAATGACAGTTTCCCCAGCCGCCGTTTCCTCCCTTTAGGAAAATAAAACGCCCCTCTTCCGTATCACCGAAGTCTAAAATAACGCTTCCCGTTTCGGGGTCTTTTATGACGCAGCCGGGAGGAAGCGGAATAATACAGTCTTCTCCTTTTTTACCGAAACGCTGCGACCCTTCGCCGCCGCCGCCGTTCTTAGCTTTAAAAACACGTTTATGGCGTAAATGAACAAGCGTCCGCATATTCCGCCGTATTTCAAAAATTAAGTCGCCTCCCCTGCCGCCGTCGCCGCCGGACGGACCTCCCATAGGTACATATTTTTCTCTTCTAAAAGCAATACAGCCGTTTCCCCCTTTACCCGAAGAAACCCTTATTTTAGATTCATCTGCAAATTTAACCATAAATAAAATCCTGTTTATATAATTTTATAAGTATAGTATAGCAATGTAAAAAAATCAATATGATGTGAAACCAAGCCGCTATAACTACTAATAAATAAATTTTGACAACCGTATATTAGAGACTTGACAGTTTATAGTATAGTACAATATACCCATAAGCACTTGCAAGATTTTGAGGCAGGCGGAGTATAGCCTTAAAAACTTTAAGCAAAATATTTTAGTGCTTATAAGGAGATATTAATGGCAAATAAAAAAAATTTTACAGCTGTACTTCTTTTAGCAGCAGCAGCTTTATTGTTTTCCTCATGTGCTTTTAAAATGGACAGTAAGCAATCCGCACATTATGAGGGTTTTATAACAAGTCTTGAAGTGTCAGTTAATGGGGTGGAGATGTCTGCAGATGCAGTAAAAACATATCTTAGTACCACCAATATAACAGCTAGTGTATTAGATTATAAAATTGTGGACAAAACTCCCGACAAGCCTGTTGCAAAAGGTACCAAAGCAGATGCCTTAAAAAAGTGATTTAAACCCGCTAAGAAATAATAGGGCTAATCTGAAAGCCTGATTTTTTTAATTAGGTACATCTTTTACCCCCTCCTTTCCACACACACATCGGAAATCTCCGCTTTCTAATGAGGGGGGGGTGTGCAGGCAGCCCGTTTATCGTTACCGTGTAAGACCGCCTTTCGGTCAGCCAAGTAAGACGCGGCATCGCCCGCAACTGCATGCCGTTTTCGAAGGTACGCAGCCTTTGTTACGACGCAGAGCGTACGTTGCGCAGCAACAGGGTATTAAACTCTCCGCACGAATAAACAACTTTCTCATTTTAAATCGCCGAAATAAGCGTAACGCGGTATATGCTTATCTTGGAAAATGTAATTCTTCCTTCTACTTAACAATTATATTTTCGGTTACAGATTGTCCGTTCCATACGGCACCGCTTGATAGATAATATAGCCGCATTTTTGTTTTATCAGTTTTTGTATACTCAACAACATATACTTGTCCGAGTTCAACATTCATAATATAATTACTGTAAGGAAGCACATCACCTGTTTTTGTATTGTTTTTTAAATTATTATATGCGTTATCAAGCCGCCAAAATTCTCTATACAAAAAATCTTTAAATCCGGTAAGGTTTTGTTTGCCGTAATAATAGGCTCGGTATTTTTTATTTTCCACTGTTATTTCATCAACCCGAAGCGGTTCTATTTCTTTTGCAAGCATACTTAAATCTTCCGATGTGATAGTGTTTTCGTATAATGAGTTTAATTGATTTGCCATACATGGTATATTTCCGGTCATATCAAAACTATTAAGATTTGTATGAGCCGACCCATATATGCCCATTATATCGGAATTATCAACACCCATAAGTTCATGTATAAAATTCTCAACCATCATATTTTCACGGTATATCATATTTTGAGGGCTTCTTTCTTTATAGTATGCTATACCCTGTTTTATTATTTCTTGTGTTCTCGTATACATTTGTGAATTTTTTAGATTCTTACTTTCTAAATAGTTTAAAAATCTTTTTCCTGTTGTATGATATTGGTGTCCTACATCGGTACCGTGAAAAATTGTTTCGGGACAAAATTTTTTTATGCTGATAAAAAAATCAAACATATATTGATTATAAAAAGCAGTACCTTTCCAATCATTATAAATTTCTTCCAAAATATGATTATTATTTTTTTGCATCCATATATTAAGGTATTCCGCAGTATAATACGGCAATTCAAGAAATAAATTACGCAAGCCTTTTTTATAATATGTATCCCACAGTTCAAACTCTTTATCCAATATCTTTTTAACTCCGTGCTGCTCGCCGTATAAATATATTTGTCCCTTATATTCAGCTAATTTCGGAAAAGCATTTTCTTCATCGGCATATATAAAATGTATTGCAAAAAATAAAATGATCAAAACGGACATTGATTTTTTCATACAAGCAACTCCTTCTTCAAGTATAATTTTTACCGTATTATACTGTAAATTAATTTGTCCGGTCAATAGATGTAAAAAAACGGGCAGCCGATTTATAACAAATTACCTGATAATATTTTATCTATATGCCGGCTATAGTTATGTCTATACTATAGCCATATACTGAACCGTTTAAAACTATCTCGGCACTATTTGCCGTGATAGTTTTTTACAATTTCAGTTTATTTTACCGCATCAATCTTTCAATTTCTTCGGTTTTATAATATTGTGCTTGGGCATTCCACAACTGTGCATACTTGCCGTTTTTGTCGTGTACCAGCGTTTCGTGCGAACCGAACTGTACCAGAGAACCTTCATCAAATACTGCAATGTCGCTGCAAAAACGGCAAGACGAAAGCCGATGCGAAATAAAAACCGTTGTTTTATCTCCTGTAATTTCGTCAAACTTAGAGTAAATTTCAAATTCCGAAATTGGGTCTAAGGCAGCGGTCGGCTCATCCAAAATGATAAACGGAGCGTCTTTATATAATGCTCGTGCCATTGCAATTTTTTGAGCTTCACCGCCTGAAATTTCAATCCCGTCTTTTTCATAATTTTTGTATAGATTTGTTTTAATACCGTTCGGAAATCTTTTTAAGTTTTCACTAAAGCCGGATTTTTGTAAAACAGATTCGATTTTTTTCGCATCGTAATTTGAAGAACCTGCAATATTTTCTGCAAGCGAAAAAGAAAAAAGTTTAAAGTCTTGAAATACCACTGAAAAAAGCGATAAATATTCTTCGTAATCATACTTTTTAATATTTATTCCGTTTAATAAAATTTCTCCTTCGCTTGGATCATAAAGCCGAATCAATAATTTAATTAATGTTGTTTTCCCGCTTCCATTAATTCCGACAATAGCAAGCCGTTTTCCTATTTTAAATTTTAAATTTACATTTTTTAAAATATATTTTTCCGTCTTAGGGTATTTAAAGCTGACATTTTTAAATTCAAATTCGTATTCATTGTCATCCCGTTTTTCAACCGGAAGCGTTCCGCGATATTTGCCGGTATCCAAATTAAGATAATCGAACAATACACTAAAGTATTCTTTATTTAATGCAAAAGCAGAAAACGCATTGATAAAAACAATAATTGCAGAAGATGCTTGCACGGCTGTTCCCGTATACTGAACAACATCGCCTGCTAAAATTTCTCCTCCGAATCCTTTTAAGCCTGCATATAAATATACAAGCAAAAGTGCAAGCATATTCATTAAGCTGATTGGTACATTTGAATGTGTTACTATTTTTGACATACCGTTATACAACTTTGTTACATTCTTTTCCATATTTACTACAACTGCATTAAATAAATTATAATTGTAAATTCGAATATCTTTACCCGATTTATAATCTTCTGTAATATTTATATAAGCAGAGTCTAAACTATTTATAAACAAAATATCTCCCGACATTAGTTTGTGCATTTTCGCGTTTATCGTTGATAAGAATTTTATTGCAGCGGCATTAATAAGAAAAAACAAAAATAAAAAGATAGAATTTTGCAGCCAATTAGGAATTGCCGTAATAACCGAATGAATAACAAAAAGTCTAAATGAAAAACAAACGGATAAAATCAGCGTAATGCAGCCGGAAATTAGTGCCGCTGTATTTCTTATTATATGATACACGCCGTAATTTCCAAAGTTATCAAACTGATTTATTTTTTTTATGTTCATGTGGATGTCCGCATCTTCTAAGAACTCATAATCAAGCTCCATTGTCTTTTTCTTTATTTGAATATCCCGTTTATATAATGCCGTCTTGTAATGTGTTGAAACCGTTTCGCTTGTAAACCTCCTAATGAGACTTAATACAAATGTAGAAAGAAGTGCTGCAAAACAAAACATAAAAATTTCTTTTTGTGTTTTTCCCACACTTAAAGAATTGATAATTAATTTTACCAAATACAAGTTAATAAAAACACTTACAGTCAGCGATAGTTCTTTAATAATAAAAGAAATAAAAAGGACTTTGTCCGTCTTATATGAAAACCGTAATATTTCACCGATTGAATTGGTGTTAATTTTTTTCATTGTTTTTCTCCTCTTGATAATAACTGCTTTGCGCAGTGAACATTTGTTTATATCTTCCATTTAAACTAAGCAATTCCGTATGCGTTCCCTCTTCTATTGTTTCACCGTTTTCAAACAAAATAATCCTGTCGCAAAAACGGGTTGAAGCCAATCGATGCGAAATAAAAACGCCCGTTTTATCTTTTGTCATTTTGTTATATTCCGAATATATTTCGCTTTCTGCAATCGGGTCTAAGGCTGCTGTCGGCTCGTCTAAAATTGTAATCGGAGCATCTTTGTATAAAGCTCGGGCAAGCAGTAAGCGTTGCTGCTGTCCTCCGGAGAGATCAATAGCGTCGGGATATACGCCTTTTACTAAATGCGTGTTTTCTTTATTCGGTAATTCCGAAATCGTTTTTTCCAAACCGGCTTTTTTTATTGCAAAGCGGAATTGCTCTTCGTTTATGCAAGTAATATCTTCCAACGGTATTCCGGTAATTATTTCTTTTACGGTTGCAGGCACCATAAAAATATCTTGAAACACACTTGAAAATAACGAATAATAATCATCGATGTTATATTCATTTATATTTTTACCGTCTAATAATATTTCTCCTTCGGTCGGTTGTAGTAAATTCATCATAAGAGCAGTAAACGTTGTTTTTCCAGCTCCATTGATACCGACGATTGCAATTTTTTCTTTGTCATGAATATGTAAGTTAATATTTTTCAAAATATATTTTTCGGAATCAGGATATTTAAAACTGACATTTTTAAATTGAATGCCGTATTTTTCAGGGAGCGGCAAACCTTTACTGCGGTTTAATCCGTCTTTTTCTTCAAAATAATTACGGTAATAGTCAATATATAAACTTTCCTTTTGTAAACTGATAATTTGCGCAACAATTCCCAACAGCCAATCTGAAAACGATTTTATAATAGAAAACAAAAAGATAAATCCGCCGATGGTAATTCGATTTTGGAAAAACAAAAGCGTTAAATAAAAATATGCAAGTCCGTCGCGTAAAAAAATAAAAAGTCCCGAAATTATCGAACCCACAAAATTAATTCTTCGCGTTCTTGAATTATATTTTATAATCGACTTTAATGTAGAATTAAACGATTCAATAATTTTATTTTGCACTTTATAAAGTTTAATATCTTTTGCAGTTTTTGCTTCGCAGGCATTTCCTGTAAGGTAAGTCATTTTTAAATTTTCTTTTTTTAATTTTTCTTCAACTTCATTTTTCTTTTTTACCTCGTACTTTCCGTAAAAATAACTGACTGCGGCAGAAATAAAAGTAACTGCAAGTAAGGAGGGGTGAATTAAAATTATGTAAATTCCAAAAAAGATAATACCTGTAATGGAAATAAACAATTCGGTTATTTTTATTGCAAACTGCTGTCCTATTGCATTGTCATTGTCTACCATATAGATTGCATGGGTATATGCCTGCCTTCCCGTAGATGACGAAACTATTGAGTAGGCTTTTTTCATCTGCATCTGAATGAGTTTTGTGAACAGTCTTGTCCGCTGATGTGCGCCTCGGAAATTGAGCCTGAGCGATAAATACTGCTTTATTGTTGTGAGGAAACTTGCAATGATTGCAATAATAAAAAAATTGCGTAAAAACACGGAAAGGCCGTACTTTGCTTCAAGCGTGTTTACAATGACCCTCGGCAAGTATGCTTCCGTAAAAGGGAGCAGAACACTAACCGGAACATACACTATCATAAAAAATAAAAGAATTTTATCGGTTTTATAAATCTCTTTTAATAAATATGAACTATTTTTAATTATGCCTCTTTTCATTCAATACTCCTTGTAGTAAAATTCAATATGCGGGTATTATATACTTTTTTTTTAATTTTAAGGCGGGTTTCGGCACAGACGGTATAAAATCCTGCACAGACGGTTATTTACTGCCGGCTATCGGGAAGATTGGAAAAGAGATTTTCGTAAGCGAGTTCGGCTGCCGCTTGTTCGGCTTCTTTTTTTGTTCTACCCGAACGCGGTCCGTACACTGAACCGTTTACTTGTACGGTAAACCAAAAGGTCCTATTATGGTCAGGACCGGTAACCTTTTTAAGTTCATATTTGGGAATTGTTTTAAACTTCTTTTGTATAAATTCCTGCAAAACCGATTTATAATCGCCGGCAACTTTTTTCCGCATAACCGCATCGACTGAATCGGCTAAAAGATGTAATACGAATTTTTGTGCGGATTTAAAACCGGAATCTAAATAATATGCACCTATTACGGCTTCTACAGCATCCGCTAAAATAGCTTTTTTTTCTCTGCCGCCGGACATTTCTTCTCCGCGCCCTAAAACCAAGAATTTGCTTATATTCAGTTTTAAGGCTATTTTAGCAAGAGCCTCCTCCGAAACTATCGCCGCTTTTATTTTTGCTAACGCTCCCTCAGGTTTTTCTTCAAAAGATTGATAAAGGTACGAAGCTGCAGCAAGCCCAAGCACGGAATCGCCTAAAAATTCCAAACGCTCATTATTTGCGTGAAAATTAGTGTGTTCGTTAGAGTAAGACCTATGATGAAATGCAAGATTTAACAGGCGGAGGTCTTTAAACCGGAGACCCGCCTGTTTTTGAAACTCAAGGAGTTCTTGCTTCCTTTTGTTTTCTATACCTGATTTAAATGGAAACAAGTACAAGGTCCTTTAAAGATAAACTTATTTCTGTTGAGATTTAATAAATTCATAGGCATCTCGGACAGTTTCAAAATCATTTGCTTTTTCATCCGGAATTGTTATGCCCATATCTTCTTCAAGTGCATAGACAAGTTCATAAGTATCAAGGCTGTCTGCACCCAAATCCTGTCTAAAAGATGAATCCAGTGTTATTTTTTCTTCATCAATTTCGAGTTTCTCTGCAATAAGTTTTTGAATTTTCTTGAATAAATCGTCCATAAAAACTCCTTATATTCAATTAGTCAAGTTTTTCGGGATTGACAACTTGCTTTCCCTTGTAAAACCCGCATTTAGGGCATACATGATGCGGTATAATCAGGTTTCCGCATCCCGAACATTCAACAAGGTTCGGGGCTTTTAATCTCATATTAATGCCTCTTCGGCGGCGCGTTCTAGCTTTTGACGTATTCGCTCTTGGTACAGCCATTTTTATTCCTCCAATACAAAAAGTATCTCAAATTAAAATTCGGGTAAACCCCGCATGTAACCATATAAAGTTACAAGGTACTACAAACAGGGAAATATTATATCCAAAAAAAAGGAAAAAGTCAAGCCGCTAACATAGTTTTCCGTAAATCATTTCTTGATTTTAGTAAAGGTACCCCCTGTGAGTTTTGCTCACCGGTTTACCTTAAACTTACATATAAAAAAATAATAAAGCTCTTGACTTTTTTCTTATTTTATATATACTGATACGTTTTAGTGGGAGGTATCTATGTCTACAGGATTTGACCATACACCGAAACAATCTTCGAAAATTTTTATTACAGCATTAGCAGTTCATATTGCGGGATTTTTTTCCGCTATTGTGCAATTTATTTTTACG
Organism: uncultured Treponema sp.; assembly: GCA_938045195.1. Lineage (GTDB taxonomy): Bacteria > Spirochaetota > Spirochaetia > Treponematales > Treponemataceae > Treponema_B. The sequence goes on along the minus strand of CALINC010000139.1, from coordinate 70,634 downwards.
GGATTTTTACAAAAAGATCAACTGATAAGAATGTTATCTACTGTCTCATATAATGTGATGTTCGTATTTGCTATTGCCGTTTCAATTGCAGAATATATTTTCTTTAAGAAGCAAATATATAATTTTAAAAAAGAGCCGGAAAAAGCGGTAAAAGCCGCTAGACTTTATCCTCTTATAATTCAAATAATTCCTATTTCTATCGGAATTTTAACACCTGTTTTAGTGCTTTTTGAAACGGGAGGTTTTTCAAACCCTGCATGGGCACTAAGTTATATTACGGTAAACTTAGGGCATGTTTTTTTATCGGCATTATTATTTGCAATTATTTTTATAGAAGTGTATGAAGAATGGATAGAATTTCTGCCGCTTGACGAATCACAGCTGGGAATGAGTTTACTGATGCGCAATGTTTTAGTTGCGTTTTTCTCGCTGAGCGGAGCGATAATGGTTTCTGTGGGACCGCTGTATATTGTAGGAAATATAACGAGTATGGCAAACGCCGTAAAAAGAACAATACCGTTTTCCGTTATTTCAATTATTGTTGGAGTTATAGATTTTGCAGTAATGGTAAAAAATCAAAGTTTATCACTTTTATCCATACGTAAAAAAATCACGGAATTAAAAAACAAAGATTATACCGGTCAATCTCTAATTGCAAATTATCGAAATGAATTCGGTTTAACGATAAAAGATTTAAATACCTATACGGCAAGTGCAAAAAGTTTGTTGTCAATGGTAAAAACAAAATCAAACCGTTCTAACGAAATTAATAGCAATCTTTCCGCCGCCATGAATTCTACAGCGGATATTACAACACAAATAGCCGAGGGGATAGATATTGTCCAAGAGCGAATTATAGGACAAACCGGCAGTGTTATGCAAACACAATCGACTGTTGAACAAATTGTAGGAAGTATTCAAACTCTTGATGAAAATATCGAATCGCAGTCTGCTACGGTCATTCAATCTTCTTCTGCTATCGAACAAATGGTTTCTAACATAAAAAATACAACATCTATATTGGAAAAAAATGCAGCTGCTATTGCTAATTTAAAACAAGAATCGGAAACCGTTGCCATTATTACAAAAGATGCGGCAAAAGCGGCGAGCCAAATGAGTGAAGCCTCTGACGGTTTACTCGAAGCAAGTGCGATTATTCAGCATATTGCAAGCCAAACAAATTTATTGGCAATGAATGCAGCTATTGAAGCCGCTCATGCAGGCGACGCAGGAAAAGGCTTTGCCGTTGTTGCAGATGAGATTAGAAAATTGGCTGAAGAATCCAGTATGCAGGGAAAACAAATTTCTACCGTATTAAAAAATTTAAAAATGCAAATTGAACAAATTGCAGGGCAGTCAAATATTGCCGACAGCAAGGTAAGCAAAGTTTTTGAACTGATAGAAAGCGTTAAGGCTCAAGAAGAGGTTATTTATACTAAGATGAAAGAACAAAGTACAGGCGGCGAACAAGTTCTAGATTCAATCAAGGAAATAAATGAAATAACAAATCATGTAAAGATAGGTTCTTCGTCTATGCTTTCAGGAAGTAAAGAAGTTTCGCATGAGATGAATAACCTTGCTTCTTCTACAGAAGATATCGCCAATGCAATGACCGATATGGCTTCCGGACTAATTAAAATTCAAGAGGCGGTAAACAGCACACATACATTAACACAAGAAAGCCTTGCAGCATTTAATGAGCTTAATAATGAATTAAGCAAAATAAAAACGGATTAGCGGTTACATTTCTGCAAGTTTAGGATTTTGAAAAATACACGCAGCCCAATAACATAAGAAAAATCTAAAGGCTTTGCTTGTTACGAGTTCTATATCCATTACAACGCTAAGAAGCAGTGCCGTATTTACGCCTAGTGCTTCGTTTCCGAAATTTAAAACCCATTTTATAAATTCAGAATCGAAATTAGCCTCTGCCGAAAAATCATAAAGGAGCTTTTTTAATTCCGCATCTTGACGTTTACGCTTTGCAAAAGCTTCGTCAAGAACATCGCTTAAAATTGCAGCGGTTACTTTAGACTCATTTTTAAAGCGGTCATATACATAATAAAAGCCTTCTTCTATTTTCATTATTGAAGCTAATACCAAATAAGCTTCATCCTCAATATGAGCGGGCAAAGTTTCTCTACGCAAAATATCAAGTATAAGCGGAATTGAAGTTACCGAATGATAAATCTCCATAGCTTCAATACCTGAAAGAAGCAGCTTCGGGTTTTCCGTTTTGGAAATAATTTGTGAAATTTTAAATTGAGAAGCCGTATCGTTTAATTCCGCAAGAGCAAGCATTGCTTCGCCCGCTAAAAGATAGTCGCTGCTTTCTAGGGCTTTGCGCAAAAGCGGAACCGCTTGGTAAACTTTAAAATGTGCAAGCGTTTTTGCTGCAATTGCTGCCGTCGTAAATTCTCCATATTCCAATTCATTTAAAAGAGCTTCTTTATTTCTGGAAGAAAGCCGTTCAAGTTTTTTTAACGCATTCAGTGCAGAATATCGAATTGAAAAACGCGGAGAGTGTAAATATTGATTTAATTTATCCGCAGCTTCAGTTGAAGCTACTGCCGTCAGTTCTTCTAAAATTTTTTCTTCGGTTTTTAAATTTTCATTTGTATCCAATTTATATAAAAGGTTTAAGGCTTTCATATCACGCGGAGAAAAAATTACAGCGAGCGTTTCTTTAACATGTCTTCCTCCTAAATTTAAAAGTTTGGATTGAAACAGCATCCCAAATAAAATGCAGCCTACAATTATTAAAAAGAATAACCTGTATGCGCTTAAATTTGTAAAGCCCCTTGCAGAAAAAATATCCAAAAGCTGTCCGCCCAAAACCGAACCTGCCGCACCGGTAATTCCCAGTACGATAAAATAAAGCATGCTTAAATTTATAACCGCTTTATTCGGCGTTATACCAAAAAAATATGCCTGTGCAGCATCTATTTGTGCGGAAAAACCCATATTCACAAAAACGGAAAATAAAATTAAAAATATAAAAGATGCCGTCCATATTCCTTGCGCGGGTGCAATAATTGCAGGAATGAGAGCGGTAACACTTAAAGCCGTAAAAATGATATACATAGGTTTCGCACCCATCCGGTCAATTAAAAGTCTCATTAAAAGACCTACTAAAAGAGAGCCTGTAGTAGATGCCAGCGATAAAACTATTATTAAATTATCGGGAACTGAATACACGGCTTTTCCGTAAACTATAATAAACGGGCGTGCCAAACTTATTCCAAATTGAATAATAAGAAAAGAAAATAAATAAATGCGGAAATTCTTTTCGCAGAGAGCTTCTTTTACACTGGAAAAAAATCCGCTTGTCTCTGCCGAAGACGCTCCCCATTTAAGTTTTCTAATTTCTTTTTTGCTTTTACCTTCGGCTTTTGCTTCAAGAATTTTTCTTTGCTTGTCTTCGAGTTCAGGATCGGGCAGTTTTAATAGAAGAGTGGAAGCTGCAAAACCGGTAATAATTCCGATAATTGCCGTGATATTATATGTAGAAATTAAATGAATTCCGTTTTGAGTTGCGATATGCAAATAGACCGTCAAGAAAATAATTGCAATTAAAGTTGCGGCATTATTGGTAAGCGAAATACGAACGATATATGAATTTCTATCTTTCCCGGGCGATAAAAGGCTGATAACGGGATTATTTGCAATTATCCCTGCTCCGCGGAAAAAATTAAATAATGCTACCGCAAGGAGAAGCATAAAAATGGCAGCTTCATTGTTTTGCGCAAAATAAAAATACGGCACGCTCAAAATAGGCAAAAGCGAAAGGTTGCGCAAAAACCATGTATAACAAAAAGTCTGTACAATTGTAAATCTGCGGGCGGCAAGTTTTCCTAACGGCAATGTAAAATAACACATATACATAAAAGCCGTTAATAACCCGATAACGGTGCTGCTTGCATTAAGTGCCATTGCGTAGAGAGTAATCGTATTTCCCGTAACCAGTGCAAACGAAAATGAATTTATTCCGTTGTAAGCATCAAAAACTTTCCGTCCCTGTTTAATTCTAAATTTAGATAGCTGTTCAGACATAAAAGGTATTGTATATTGTTTTAAAGAAAAACTCAACGGGGCGTATCTAACTTCATTGCAGAAACCGCAAGAGTATCGCAAAGTTCATTATATTTGTTACCGCTATGTCCTCTAACCCAAAACCACTTAGGATTAAGACATGCAGAGAGAGCATCGAGTTCCTGCCAGAGATCTTGGTTTTTTACCGGCTGTTTAGCCGATGTTTTCCAATTATTTTTTTTCCATTTTAATATCCAGCTGCTTATTCCTTGCTGAACATACTGCGAATCGGTATAAACAGAAAGCATTGTATATCCGGTAATTTGTTCCGTCTGAATTTTTTTTAAGGCATTAATAACAGCGGTCAGCTCCATTTTATTGTTTGTTGTAATTTTTTCGGCACCGTTAGCGCGGAATATTTCCGTATCGGTATCCTTGTCTATTATAATATAAGCCCATCCGCCTTTACCGGGATTACCGGAACAAGCTCCGTCAGTGTAAATTTCTATAGTCATATTTTTTTATTTTAATTGTTTTTTAACTCTATGTCTACAGGACTAAAAATATGAATTAAGATTTTTGCTGATTAAAAATATATAAGCAAGTTTCCATGTTGCCGCCGCGGAGAATATGTTTTTTTAAAACCGCCTCTTTATTCTTTTTACAAAATATTTTCTCAAATTGTATTTTATTTGTGATAAAGCCCAATTTCCAACTTGGAAAATTTTTAGGAATATCACCCATTGCCGCATATAATTCCAAAGCTTCGGTTTCGCTGCCCAGCCGCTCGCCGTATGGAGGATTTGACAAAAGTATTCCGTAGCCGTAAGGAGCTTCAAGTTCCGTAAAATCGGATTGAATAAAATCGGGACGGTCTATATGATGCGTAATGCCGGCTTCGCTGAGCGCCCGCCCTGCAATAATGCACGCCCGTTCAGCATTTGCTTTCGAAAGCGAAACCGCTTCAGGTAAAATATCCGAGCCGGTGATGCGGGCAAGGCAATCAGTGCGTACGGCGGCGGCGGCTTTACCTTTTTCTTCAGTTAGAATTTGTGCCGATTTTTCGGGCGAAAAACAAGCAAATTTTTCAAAAGCAAAACTGCGTGCAATTCCGGGCGGGATATTATACGCGTACCAAGCCGCCTCTATCGGAATTGTACCGGAACCGCAAAACGCGTCATGTAATGGAATTTTTCTTTTCCACTGCATCATTTGCAATAAAACGGCGGCAAGAGTTTCACGCATAGGAGCGGTGCCGCCGCTTAATCTATAGCCGCGCCTATAAAGAGGTTCGCCCGATAAGTCTAAACAAACATACACATTATTATTTTCTATATAAATGCGGACAATAAATGTATCTCCCGATTCCGGAAGAGAATACATATTCCATTTTTTACAAAGTTTTTCACAAAGGGCTTTGTGCGCTATTGATTGCACCGCATGTTCGGAAGACAATTTCGATTTAAAAGTACGTACTTTGTCGATTATAATTCTTGCATCTTTAGGAAAATAATTATGCCAATCAGTTGAAAATATAAGTGAAAACAGTTCGTCAAAATTTTCAGCTTTTGCCGTGTTAATAAGCAAAAAGATTCTATCGGCGGTACGCAAAAAATAATTAGCCTTGAACATTGCGAGAAAAATATCCGGCTCAGGAGAAGTAAAAAACACACGTCCCGGTAATCTATTGTACGGTTTAAACCCCGAAAGTTTTAATTCATTTGTTAGAACGGGTTCTGCCCCGACTGCACATAAAGCAATAAAGTCATTCATAATAATATATGAGTATATCATTTTTTTTAATTTTATGATATGGTATAGGCTCAAAGGAATTCTACAAATGTTGAGGTTTATTATTCAACGTATCTTATATGGAATTTTTACAATATTTATAATTGCGAGTATTACTTTTTTTTTGGTGCATATAATTCCGGGTAATCCTATAGAAACTATTGCGGAAAATTTACCGGAAACGCGCCGTGAAGAATTGTATTCGGAGTACGGATATAATAAACCGCTGTATACGCAATATTTCTTATTTTGGAAAAATATTTTTACACGCGGCGATCTTGGAGCCTCTCTTTATTATAGAGGAAGAAGCGTTACCGATGTAATTAAAACTCATGCCCCTGTTTCGGCAAGACTCGGTCTGCAAGCCTTATTAACCGGAACTATAATAGGTCTTTCATTCGGAATTTTTGCGGCTGCAAACCGCGGAAAAAATTTCGATTATGCTGTTATTTTAGTTGCCGTCATCGGTATTTCAATTCCGAGTTTTGTTCTTGCACAACTTCTTCAATATTTTTTCGGGATAAAAAAAAATCTGCTGCCGATAACGGGCTGGGGAGACTTTAAACATACGGTTCTCCCTTCAATTGCTTTAGCAGTCGGTCCTATTGCAAAATATTCGCGCTATATGCGTGCAAATTATTTGGACATTATCAATCAAGATTATATTTTAACTGCACGCGCAAAAGGAGCTTCTAAAAGCAGAATTATTAAAAAACATATTTTAAGAAATGTTTCTTTGCCTATTATTACAATTCTTGGTCCGCAAATAGCTTTTGCATTTACCGGAACATTTATTGTTGAAAATATTTTTTCCGTACCCGGATTGGGTTCGTATTTTGTACGTTCAATTTCGGAAAGAGATTATACGATGGTAATGGGGCTTACAATCTTTATTTCTTCTTTGTATATTGTTTCTCTGATTTGTGTAGATATTGCCTATGCTTTAATTGACCCGCGGATTAAAGAAAAAATGCACATATAAAACTTTTCATACACGCATTTTAAATTTAACATATTCTCTTGCATTTAAGTTTAGTATGTATTATAATTAGAATTATGAAAAAGGCAATTATATTGGCTAGTTTCGGAACAAGTTATCCCGAAACACGAAGTAAAACTATTGAACGTATTGAAAATGAAGCCTGCATTAGGTTTAGCAATTTTACTGTGGTAGCGGCATATACTTCAAATATCGTCCGCTCTATTTTAAAAAAACGGGATGGGCTTATTATTGCTTCACCACAAGAAGCGGTAGATAACCTTTTAAAGCAAGGGTTTACTGAAATTTATATTCAGCCGACGCATATTATACCGGGTGCAGAATATGATAAACTGAAAATTCAAAATTGCATTTTAGGAAAAACGCTTTTACATGAAGGTGCAGATTTTGAAAAAATTATAGCAGCCCTCGAATTACGGCAATTACCTGAAAACACCGCAGCAATTTTTATGGGACACGGCTCATACCATGCCGCCGATAAATTCTATGATATTCTTGAGCGGAAAATTCAAGAGAAGAACTACAACAACTTTTTTATCGGAACGGTTGAGGGGACAAAAACCATTCAAGACATTTTGCCGCACCTTGAAAAAAAGAAGATAAGAGATGTTTATCTTTATCCTTTTATGTTTGTTGCAGGAGATCATGCACAAAACGACATGGCAGGAGATGAAGCTGAAAGCTGGAAACAAATTTTAAAACAAAATAATTACACGGTATATCCCGTATTAAGAGGTTTAGGAGAATCTTCTAAAATACGTGAATTAATTTTTACCTCATTGGAAAATACGATTACCAATCATAAAAATAATTAAAATGAAAGCTCTGATGATTTCCGCTCCGAACAGTAACTCAGGAAAAACAATTATTTCGGCAGCACTTCTTTATTCTTTAAAAAAAAGAGGATTTGATATATCCGGTTTTAAAACAGGTCCCGACCAAGTTGACAGAAAAATCTTGGAAAAAGCTTCGGGGAAACCAGCCGGAAATATTGATTTATTTATGATGGGTAAGCAAGGCGTACGTACAGCTTTAAGTTTTACCGGTTCCGAATATGCGATTATTGAGGGGGTTATGGGCTGTTTCGACGGTATCGGCACTTCTTTTGAAAATTCTTCTTTTTCGGCAGCGGAAGAATTGGACATAAATATTATTTTAGTATACACGCCTATGGGTGAAATGTTTACGATGATTCCTAAGTTAAAAGGAATGCTGGATTTTGCTTCAGGAAGAATTTGCGCAATTATTCTAAATAAAATAAATGAAAAAATGTTTCTGCTTTATAAAAATATGATTGAGGAAACTCTCGGTTTAAATGTATTAGGTTTTTTCCCAAATGAAGAAAAATTAAAAATTGAAGAAACAGGATTGGGGCTTAGTCTTAATGATAAACTAATGGATTTAAATTTTTTAAATTTACTCGATAGCACGGTAAATACAAATATAGATATTGATAATGTAATTCAACTGTTTAAAGAAACTGAAATAAAACAATTAAAAAAATACAATAGCGGAAAAAAAATTAAAACGGCAGTAGCTTTGGATGCGGCTATTAATTTATATTATTCCGAAAATATATTCTTACTTAATACATTGGGCAATCTAGAATATTTTTCACCGTTAAAAGATAAAGAGCTGCCCGCTTGCGATTTTTTATATTTGGGCAGCGGAAATATTAAACCGTTTGCCCGGCAGCTTTCGGCAAATAAAAAAATGTGTGAAGCAGTAAAATCTTTTGCCGAAAAAGGCGGTTATATTTTAGCAGAGGGAGAATCTGCATCCTATTTGTTTGAACAATTTGACGGAGCCGATATGTGCGGAATTTTTAAAGGGAGCGTTGAAAGCACAAAGAGGCTGCATAATTTCGGTTATAAATTTATGGAATGCACTCAAGATTTATTTTTAGGTAAGAGCGGTGCAATTATCCCCGCTGCCGAATATCATAAATCCAAGGCAATCACCGATGAAAAACCGGTTTTTAAAATAACAAAACCTAAAAATACCGAGATATTTTATGACGGTTATAATTATAAAAATACGCTCGCAATATTTCAAAATATACATTTTCTCTCTTGCATTGAATCGATAAAAGATTTATCTTGACTATTATTCGGAATAGTATTATCTTATTAAGAACTAAGGAGATTTTTATGTTTAACGAAAAATTAGCAAAAGCTTTAAATGAACAAATTAATAAGGAAATGGCTTCAGCTTATTTATATTTGGGAATGGCAACTCATTTTGAAGCTGAAGGATTACGCGGTTTTTCCCGATGGATGCACAAACAGGCTCAAGAAGAAATGGAACATGCTATGAAGATTTACAACTTCCTTTTTGACGCAGGTTCAAAGCCAGCACTCGGAAGATTGGAAGCTCCTAAAACCGAATACGGGAAAGCTCAAGAAGTTTTTGAACTTGTCTTAAAGCATGAGAAAACAGTAACGGATTCCATAAATAAATTATATGAGCTTGCTCTTGCAGAAAAAGATTTTAAAACACAAGTTTTTTTGCAGTGGTTTATTACCGAACAAGTTGAAGAAGAAGCAAATGTAGATGAAATTTTAGATAAATTTAAATTTATCGATGATAATACTGCATTGCTCTTTTTGGATAAAGAACTAGGTGAACGCAAATAGTTTATTCGTGCGGAGAGTTTAATACCCTGTTGCTGCGCAACGTACGCTCTGCGCCGGGGTTGTTGATTTTATGATTTAACGTCTCCCGCTTTTTAATAATCAATAGCGGGGGATGTTATTATAAATGGGTGCATTATAATAATTCAAAAATAACAGCCTCATAAGGACGTAAATATTTTTCATTCATTCTAAAATTTTTATAATTGAATAAAATAGGCTGCCCCGAAATTGTAATTTTTAACTTTACATTCTTATCGGACATATTACATAAAACGAGTATTTTATCACCATTTAATATTCGGTAATACGCAAAAATATTTTTTCCGGCATTGATAAATTCAATATCGCCTGTTTGTAAAATTTCTTTGGTATTTCTTAACGCAATTAATTTTTTATAATAATTAAAGCATGAATCAACTTCTTCCAAGTTGTTTTTTACATTTATTGTTTGATAAGTATCGGTTGTGCGGAGCCATGGTTTTACTTTAGAAAAACCTCCGTTTTCGGAATTATCCCATGGAATGGGAGTACGGGAATTATCGCGCCCGTAATTCATTGCAAATTTAAAAGCCTGCTTTTTACTAAAGTGCATCTTTCTAAACATTAAAAATATATTTTTGGTTGCAACGTCATTTATTTCATCAATATTTAAAAACTTCGTATTCGGAATTCCTATTTCTTCTCCTTGATAAATAAAGGGAGTTCCTTTTAATGTAAGCAAAACCGTTGCGAGCATTTTTACGCTTTCTTTATAATATTGCGTTGTATTCCCGAAACGCGAAACGGAACGGGTTTGATCATGATTTTCAAAAAATATAGGTGTCCACGGCATTTTAAGCTGCCATTTTTTTAATGTGTTTATCATCCGTTGGGGATTATATTTGCGCTTAAACACAGGCAAGTTAAACCAACAATCTACGCTTGTGTGTTCAAACGGGAATACAAGTGTTAATTCATCTTGCGTAAATAACTTCGCGTCCTCCAGAGCAACATCCATAGTTTCTCCTACGGTAAAAGCACCATACGGTTTTAAAACCTCACGATTAAGTTCTTTTAAAATATCGTGGCTTCCCTTTTGAGAAAGATAAAATTCGCTTCCGGTTTTTGCACGTTTCTTTTTTCCGTCATTATAAGAAGTTTTATATATTAAATTTATAACGTCGCATCTAAAACCGGCAACTCCTATATCAAGCCAAAATTTTAAAATTCTTTTTACTTCTTCAATAACTTTAGGGTTATGATAATTCAAGTCGGGCTGCTGCTCGGTAAAAAGATGAAGATAATATAAACCGTTTTCTTCACAATATTTCCATGCGGAACCTAAAAAAATGCTATCCCAATTATTAGGCGGATATTTTTTTCCGTTGATTATTTTCGGTTCTTTCCATATATAATAATCATGATATGGAGAGTCTTTTTTTTTCGACTCAATAAACCATTTGTGCATATAACTGGTATGATTTATTACCAAATCCATAATTATTTTTATACCGAATTTTTTCGCTTCTTTTACGAGCTTTTTATAGTCGCCGATAGTTCCGAATTTAGGATCGATATTGCAATAGTCCGAAACATCATAACCGTTATCAAAATCCGGTGAACAGGTTACCGGAGAAATCCAAAGTGCACCGATGCCTAAGTCTTTTAAATACGGCAATTTTGAAATAATACCGTTTATGTCCCCAATACCGTCATTGTTTGAATCGCAAAAACTTCGAGGATAAATTTGATAGATAACTTCTTTTTTCCACCACTCCATAAAAAGCTCCTTTGCCTAATAAAATTAAGCTGTGATATAAAATACAAACGAGAAAATATCCGCCGTTTCTTCAATAATTTTTGTAGTGGGTTTGCCTGCACCATGTCCGGCTTTTTCGCTTATACGGATTAAGACGGGGTTTTTCCCTTTATATGTGTCGTGCATAGCTTGCGCATATTTAAATGAATGTGCAGGAACAACTCTATCATCATGGTCACCCGTTGTAATTAAAATTGCAGGGTACTCCGTATTCGGTTTTATTGTATGTAATGGTGAATATTTATACAAGTATTCAAACATCTCTTTGCTATCGCCGCTGCTGCCGTATTCATCAACCCATGCCCAACCGATTGTAAAATGATGATAACGAAGCATATCCAAAACGCCTACCTGCGGAATTGCAACTGCAAAAAGTTCGGGGCGTTGATTTGTTACGGCTCCTATTAAAAGCCCTCCGTTTGAACCGCCCTGTATTGCAAGTTTTTTTGAAGAGGTATATTTATTTTTAATTAAATACTCGGCAGCGGAAATAAAATCGTCAAATACATTTTGCTTTTTCATTTTCTTTCCGGCTTCATGCCACTTTTCACCGTATTCCAATCCGCCCCGTAAATTTACGCATACAAAAATTCCGCCCCTTTCAAGGAAAGCAATTCTTGCCGCCGAAAATGCAGGTGTAAGCGAAATTGCAAAACCGCCGTAACCGTACATAATTGTAGGATTGTTTCCGTCTAATTTAATATTTTTTTTTGAAACAATATGCATAGGAACTTTTGTTCCGTCTTTGCTTTTGAAAAAAACTTGCTCACATTTATATTCCGATAAATTAAAATTCACTTCGGGAATAAAAAAATCTTTAAGTTCGTTTTTTTCTATATTATATTTGATTATCTTAGAGGGCGTTGTATATGAGGTAAAATTAAAGAACAAAATATTTTCATCTTTTTTTGCACCTGAAAAACCAATGCTTCCGTTTTCAGGCAAAGCAATTTCTTTTTCATTTTTCCCGTTGATGCCGTAAATAAACGCAGTGTCTTGAACATCTTTTAAATATACCGTAAGAATTTTTCCTCCGCAAATTGTACAGTTTGATAAAAGATATTTTTTTTCGGGAAGTATCTCCTCGATATTTTCTTCGGACGGATTTAAAAGCGGCGTTTTAACCAATTTATAAAAAGGCGCATTTGCATTTGTCCTTAGATATACATAACCGTCATAGGTTTCAATCGGGTAAACAACATTCTTTGAGTTTTTATTATATTGAATAAAACAGTTCTTTGATTTCGGTAGACCGTTTGTTATATCGGCTATGAAAAGAATGTTTCCGTCGCTGCCTACTTCGTTTGCATAAATAAACAGCGTATTTTCGTCTTCCGATGTAGCTGCTGAAAACGATCTAAGCGGATTAATATCATCATTAAATATAAGAATGTCATCCGCTTCAGAAGTTCCTAATTTATGATATTTAATTTTATGAAATTCATTCTTTTTTGTTAATGCTTGCCCTTCATCGGCAGCGTCATAACAGCTATAAAAAAACCCGTCTTTATACCAAGCAATATCCGAAAATTTTATCCATCTGATATGATCGTCCGTTAAAACTTTTTTTTCGGCATCAAATACAAATATCTCTTCCCAATCAGACCCGCTGCCGGATACGGAATATGCCATATATTTTCCGTCTTTAGAAAAAGCTGTTGTTTTTAGCGCAATAGTTCCATCTGAACTTAATGTATTCGGGTCAAAAAATAACTCAGGATTTTTTTCGGCAATTTCATTATTGGTCTGCCGATACAAAATACTTTGGTTTTGTAAACCTTCTGTTCTAAAAAAATAAAAATATTTTCCGGCTTTAAAAAGTCCCGAACGTTTTTCATAATTCCATACTTGTTCAAGCCGTTGCTTTATTTCACCTCTAAACGGAATTTGTGAAAGAAACGCTTCCGTTTTTTTGTTTTCTGCTTGTACCCATTCCTTGACATCGGGGGCATTATCGTCTTCAAGCCATCTATAAGGATCGGCGACCTTTGTTCCGAAATAATTATCATATACGATTTCATGTGTATTTGCCATATACCATTCCTTTTTATGTTAAACTATATAATCAGGATAGCGAAAAAACCGAATATTGTCAATATAAAGTTTGCGGTATGAGTGCGTACAGCATTTGCAAATGCCCCCTATCCGTAATTCGCTTCGGCGTATGTATGCAATCAATCTTGCAAAAAGGCATTAAAAGACTTTCAATAGATATTTAGTGCATGTTGACATTTTCTTTATTTTTTAATACTATCGTCAATAAGCCGTAATATGCTTATTTAAAACAGAAGGAGAAACCTATGGGTATTTATGATTTTATTGTTAAAGACGGAAGCGGTAATGATATTTCTCTTGATTCTTTTAAAGGCAAAGTTTTACTCATTGTAAACACTGCGACGGGGTGCGGATTTACTCCGCAGTACAAAGGCTTAGAAGAATTATATGAAAAGTATCATAATAAGGGTTTAGAAATTCTTGATTTCCCCTGTAATCAATTCGGGCAGCAAGCGCCGGGCACTGATGAACAGATACGCCGATTTTGTTCGTTACAATATAATACGCAATTTCTTCAAATGCAAAAAATCGATGTAAACGGAAAAAATACTATTCCGCTCTTTGCATTCTTAAAGTCACAAAAAACATTTGCAGGGTTTACAGGAGAAAAAGCTGATAAGATGAATGCTTTCATAGAAAAAATCGACCCTGACTATAAAAACAATGCAGACATTAAATGGAACTTTACTAAATTCCTTGTAGATAAAAACGGTAATGTTATAGAACGTTTTGAATCTACCGAAGAACCGGAAAAAATCGACGCCAAAATAGCGGCTTTGTTATAATCCAAATGCTTTAATTTATTTCTCATCTTCGTATTTTTCATTCTATCGATATTCTACCGAAAATGATATAGACAAAATGGATTAAATGCCGTAAAATAGGAAAATTATGAGGTGTACTATGCAAAGCACGACTGTAAATAATCAAAAGAAAAAAATGCCGTTAAAATTTAAATATGCGCTTATCATTATAATACTTGCATCGGTGCCGGCAATAGCGGTCGGTATAGGCGCATATATATATATTCTAAATCAAAATTATAGACAAATAGATGCAGAAATATATAATGCAGTTTCGGAAACGGATTTACAGGTAAATATTTTTCTTGATGATTTATCTAAATTGAATTCTTCCATTATAAAGTCGGATTTAATAAAAAATGCAAACGGCAAAATTACTTCATATATAAATTTAAAGGCGGATATGCCTGACGGTACAATCAAAATGGATCCTGACCATTTCGGAACTGAAGAAAAAATAATATATAATATGATGAAATCTTTTGTAGATTCTTTTCCGTCAATTCCGTATATGACTCTTGCAACTGAATTGGATGGCGGAATTGTGATGTATCCCGAAAAAAATAGAAGTCCCGGATATGATGCAAGGACTAGGAGCTGGTATCAAAATTGTATAAAAAATCAAAACAATCAGACTTTATCCGATTTATATATTTCTTCACATAATGATATAACAATAGAAATAACCGATAAAATAAATCTTGACGGAAAAATACAGGGCGTTTTTTCAACCTCAGTTGATTTGTCTTATATAAAAAAAATAATTTCAGAAAAACATCCCGGAGAAAACGGTTATATAATTATAATAGATAAAACGGGCGCGGTTGTTGCGCATGGAAAAGACCAAACAATTGTCGGCAAAAATATAAAAGACTTGGATGCATATTATACTGAAAGTCTTCAAACCGAAAACGGAGAAAAACTATACAAGAATATAGATTCAAAAAAATATGTTCTTCAATCAATTAAATCATCAAATAATACGTTAGGCTGGTCATATATCGCAGTGATAGATTATAAAGAATATATATCAGCAGGAAGAAAAATTTTATTGCCGCTTATTTCTGTCATAGCATTGATTATTATTTTTTCAATTCCTATATCGTATCTTTTTTCTTCAAAAATAATTAAACTCGTAAAAAAATTCGGAAGGGCAATGTCGGTGATCGGCGAAGGAGATTTAACCGTTTATCTACCGGTTGACGGTTCCGATGAGATAAGTAAAATCTCTGAATATTTTAATCAAACAATACAAAACATAAAAACTTCAATTAAATCCATTGAAGAGAATTCAAAAACGATGAAAAATATCGGAGCGGAACTTTCTGCTAATATGATGGAAACCGCTGAAACCGTTAATCGGATTACAGAAAATATCGACCATGCAAAACAAAAAATAATTTCTCAAGCCGATGAAGTTAAGGATGCCGCTTCTGCTGTATACGAAATGGTGCAAACAATTACATCTCTTGATGAACGCATTGAAACTCAGACCGTAAGTATAAGCGATTCTTCTTCCGCTGTAGAAGAAATGGTCGCAAATATTCAATCGGTCAATGGTATACTGCAAAAAAATAAAGTTCTTATTCAAAAGTTGGAAGAAAAATCAAATGATGTAAAAGTTTCTGTAACATATACTGCAGGAATTACACAAGAAATAAGCGGAGAGTCAGATGGACTTTTAGAAGCCAGCAGCGTTATTCAGCATATTGCAAGTCAAACGAATTTACTTGCAATGAATGCAGCAATTGAGGCGGCACATGCAGGTGAAGCGGGAAAAGGCTTCGCCGTCGTTGCAGATGAAATCAGAAAACTTGCAGAAGAATCCAGTTTACAAGGAAAGAATATAACATCTGTTCTAAAAACATTGAAGACAAAAATAGATAAAATTGCAGAAGATTCCGTAAATGCGGAAAAAATTGTAAATGAAAGTTTTGAACTAACGGAAGCAGTAAAAACTCAAGAGGATGTAATAATGAATGCAATGCTTGAGCAAAGCGAAGGTAATGATCAAGTTTTACGCGCTGTAGCGGATATTGCTGCCGTTACGGATGAAGTAAAAAACGGCTCAAGCGAAATGTTAAAGGGGTCAAGCAAACTTTTATCAGAAATGCAGAACCTTACTAAGGTAACTGAAAAAATAACGAACGATATGAATGATATTACTTCCGGAGTTGTGCATATAAATCATGCTGTCAGTGAAGTAAATAATCTTGCGCAACAAAATAAATTGAGTACCGAAAATGTATTCGGTGAAGTAAATAAATTCAAATTAGAATAAGTCTAAGAAACTTATCGAAAAGAAGAACTTTTTCAAGGTTCCATAATTTTAAAATATGTTAAAATATAGCATTGGTAAAAACTTAAAAGAAGCAGCCTCAATTTTTTTAGAGAATAATTTTCAAGTTTTTCTTGTAGGCGGTGCCGTGCGTGATTGGTTTTTAAAAAAAGACTGCAAAGATTATGATATTGCAACGAATGCAGAACCTGATCAAGTGCAAAAATTATTCCGCAAAACAATTCCTACCGGCATTGAACACGGCACCGTTACGATTTTATATAAGGGTGAACAAATAGAGTGCACAACCTTTCGGTGTGAAGCGGACTATTCCGACGGCAGACATCCTAATGCCTTAAATTATGTAAAAACAATCGAAGAAGATTTAAGCCGTAGAGACTTTACAATGAATGCAATAGCAATTAATCTTAAAGACGGTTCGATTGTTGATCCCTTTAACGGAATAAAAGATATTAAAGCCAAAATAATCAAAACGGTAGGCAACCCTCAGTTACGCTTTAATGAAGACGGACTCCGCCCTATACGGGCTATACGGTTTGCTGCGCAATTAGGTTTTACGATAGAAAAGGAAACTTTAAACGCAATTTCGCTTTCAATCGGCGTATGTAAAAAAATTTCAATAGAACGGTTTCGTGATGAATTTGTTAAAATCCTGAAAACGGAAAATCCTATTATTGCCCTTAAACTTTTGGAAGACACGGGCTTATTAAAAGTTTTTTTACCTGAGCTTTCTATATGCCGCGGTGTAGAACAAAAAGGAATGCATAAATTCGATGTATTGGACCACAGTTTTCTTGCATGTAATGCAGCAGAACAAAATAATTTAATTGTACGGCTTGCAGCTTTGTTTCATGATATTGGGAAGCCTGAAGTAAGAGCTGAAGACAAATTAGGCAATTATACTTTTTATAAACATGAAATTATTTCCGAGAGGATAACAAAAAAAATAATGCAGCGTTTAAAATTTTCAAATAAAGAAATCAGTTCCGTATGTCATTTGGTAAAACACCATATGTTTAATTATACCGAAGACTGGACTGACGCTGCAGTACGTAGATTTATTGTCCGCATAGGAATTGAAAACATCGAAGACCTCTTTGCACTACGCAGAGCAGATGGATATGCCATCACTGCTCATCAAACTGATTTCCGAACTTTGCTCGGTTTTCAAAAACGAATAGAAAAAATTTTAAAAAATGAAAATGCTTTTAATATAAAAGATTTAGCGGTAAATGGAAATGACTTAATTAAAGTCGGAATTAAAGCAGATGCAAAACTAGGAAGAATTTTAAAAGAGCTCCTTGAAACCGTACTTGACGACCCCGCTCAAAATACAAAAGAAATACTTTTAAAAATCGCACTTGCCTTAAATGAAAAATTTTAAAACGGAGAAAAATATGGAATATGAAGGAAGAATTTGCAGACCACCGATGGAAAGGGCTTCATTTATGCTGCCTGTTATGGTTGGATGTTCATATAACAAATGTAAGTTTTGTAATTTATTCCGTGATTTAAAATATAGATTACTTCCTCTGGAACAAATAGAAAAGGAGCTTTTGCGTGTAAAAAATGCAGGAGGGAATCCAAATAAAATTTTTCTCGGCGACGGCAGTGCTTTCGGTATACAAACGGAACATTTACTTAAAATATTAAATCTAATTCATACATATTTTCCTGATTGTAATTGCATAAATATGGATGCTACCGTTACAAGCATTTTACAAAAAACAGAAAAGGAACTTAAAGTATTGAAACAAAACGGAGTGCATTGTTTATATATCGGAATTGAAAGCAGCTTAGATGACATCCTTACATTTATGAATAAAGATCATAATACCGCGCAAGCAGAAAAAGCTATTTTAAAAATATATAACTATGGCTATCTATTTAGTGCACATATTATGACAGGCATTGCAGGAGCAGCACGCGGTATCGAAAATGCCGAAGCATTATCTTTGTTTTTAAATAAAATGCAGCCGGTATGTGTAATAAATTTTTCTATGTTTTTGCACAATGAAGTTCCGTTATTTCAAGAAATTACATCAGGGAATTTTTTACCGGCAGACGAACTTTGCAATTTAAAAGAAGAAAAAAGATTGCTTGAACTTTTGGGCAAAGATAAAAACCGCCCTATTTATTATGATGGGTTTCATGACTTTTTAGAATTTAGAGTGCGTGGAAATTTGCCGCAAGACAAAACTAAAATGCTCGTGTCCGTTCAAAATAAAATTAACGAATATGAAAATAAAGCTCCCGTATATGCTTTTGTTCACGGAGAATGTTCCGAAGTTATGGAAAAAGATGACGGCAACGAAAAGGTTTGGAAAAAAACACAATTAAATTTTAGCGGCATATAAAGCATTTTAGGTTTTGTAGTTAAAGTGTTTATAAATTTTCAATATTTGAAACCATACCTAATGCGGCGGCAAGTATTATCGGCAGGAATAATTGTTGTTATGCCGTCCATTATTTGATATATTTGAGCGGAAAATATATTTATAATACCAATATAAAAGAAAACTTCACTTACAGAAATTAAACCATACAAGGTTTTTATACCTACAAATAAAACTACCATACCGAAAAACAAACCTTCATTTATTTTTTCCAAACCTGCGGTTACGGAAAAAAACTTCGCCATAAAATCATATCTGCATTTATGAACCTGCTGATATTTTTCGCTATAACTTTCAACTAAATCTTTATCATATAATCTAATATCTTTTCCGGCTTTATAATCATAAATTAAAGATGTATAAACCTTTAAATACTCAGGCGTTATATTCTTTGAAATATGTCCTCCGAATTTTTTATAAATATATTTCTCTGTGAAAAACGATATAATAGAAAAAACAATAAACATAATTAAAAAAGCAATATTCATCAAAGTGCTGTAAAACACTTCCGAGCTATGTTTCAAAAAAATGCCCTTACCTAAATAAAGGGTTATACAACAACCTATTATCCCACATATAAGTGCGCTGATTTGCCGTATAAGATCATGAGAAGAAGAGCTAAAATATTTTTCATAGTAGTTAATTTGAGTTAATTCATCTTGAGTTTTATTTTGTTCGGTAAATTCATAATTTAAATTTGAAAGCCTTTTTTGTATGTTATGTTTTTTAAAAAAGCGTTTTACTCTATATACTCCTCGTCTTTTAAATATACCGGAAATAATTGTAAGAAATATAAATACGGATAAAAAAATGACCGTAGATATAACAACTTTTTTTGGTACACTCTTTTGTATAACCGCTTCAATAATTATTTTAGAAAAATACAATAATAAAAAATGACGCATTAGTTCCAATACATTAAAAAAAATATTATCCAATAAACAAAAATGTTCGGTGTGTTCACAATACATAATCATTCTAAAAATATATTTAATTTTTTTCATTATACACCTACCGTATTATTTTTTGTTTCTTCGGCATAATATTTACTTTGCTCTTCATACATTTCTCTATACTTTGCATTTTTTTTCATCAAACTGTCATGGCAACCCTCTTCAATTATTTTTCCATGCTCAAGAAAAATAATACGAGGACAGAATTTTATAGAATCTAATCTATGCGAAATAAAAATAACAGTTTTATCTTTACTCATAGCATCATACTCTTTATATATGCGGCTTTCGGTAATAGGTTCAAGAGCGGCGGCAGGTTCATCAAAAAGATTTATTTTTGCATTTTTATATAATGACCGTGCAAACAGCATTCTTTGACTTTGTTCTCTAGATAAATCAACGGCATCATCTCTGCTGTTTTTAACAAGAAAAGTTTCTTTTCCAAATGGAAGAGTTTTTAGCATTTCAGTCAAACCCGTAAGAGATACTACATTATTCAATTTTTCGTCATTAATCTTTTTAGAGCCTGCAATATTTGATGCTATTGTTTCGGGGAAAATATGTATATCTTGAAAAACGGGAGAAAATAAAGCGTAATATTCTTCTTTTTTAAAATCCGAACTCTTCTTACCGTCAATTAAAATCTCTCCGGCGGCAGGTTCAAGCAATCCCATTAAAAGATGTATAAGCGTTGTTTTCCCTGCACCGGTCATTCCTACAACCGCAAGTTTTTCTGTCGAGTTTATCTTCAAATTAAAATCTTTAAAAATCCAAGGAGCATCTTCAGAATAGCGGTAACTCACATTCTTAAATTCAATAGCAGGTTTTTCATTTACGATGTCTTCGGTTAAATTCCCTTTTACCTTTTCGTCATCAATATCAAGGAAATCTCTAATTTGATTTATATGCGTATTAAAAATAATTAAATTGTTTATTTCAGATAGAATATTATCCGTCCATTTTGAAAACTCCATAACAACCCCGATAAGAAAAACAAATTGCGAAACTGTAATTACTCCGCAACTTAATTTATAAATTAAATAAATGTATGCAAAGATGTCATGGGTAAAAACGATTAATTGAGTAGTTTCGATAATATAATTTTCTTTTTTTTCATTGGGGTTTCTGCCAGAAATATTTCTTTTCGTATATTTTCCGGCAAACATTCCGTACAGTAAATTAAATACATTCAATGATAAAATTATTGTAAAGAGGATGCCGTCTATGCGTATAAGGCCCAAAGTGAAAACACAAATACCTATAACTGCCGTTAATAAAAAAGAAAAATTAAGCGGGAAAAAGTGCAGCCCCCCGCAGTTACCCTTCGCCATTACAATATCTTTTACTTTTATCAATTTTGCCCGTACCTCAGCAGAAATCAAAGTTTGATACTGTAACTCAAATATTTTTTTATTTATATAAACAGAATAAAGATAAAACAAAGAACGGGAACCCAATGTCATTAAGCAAGTTTCAAAAATCTGTAAAAGCATTTTACAAATAGTGATAACAAGCACTGCACTAAAGACAAAAAAAAGAACTTGTTTAGGTTCGGCAGAAGTTTCAACGCCGGCAATAATAATCCGGGGAATTTTAATTGTTTGATATATAATAAAAACTCCAACAGGAACGGACAGCAACATCAGCAAAATTCCTGCGGGAAAAACTTTTTTCAATATTCCAAGATAATAAAAAATATTATCAATAAGTGTGTGTGTTTTAATTTTTTCTTCCATCATTTCCTCAAAATACTCATTAATGCTTAACGACAATAATATATTCTTTGCTCGAAGTCAACCGGTGCATTATCATATCATCTAAAGAATTGACAAAAATAGCAAAGGCTCGTACAAAAATACGCTTTACAATTTATTTGTTATATGTTATAGTAAAACATACAGACATTGCTTATTTTCAGCTGTTTTGAGAAAATGCGAAATGGCAAGACCGTTTTGTTTTATGCAAAGCCGGCAGCTTTTTTAGATACTGCCGGCTGCATTAGCTAAAATCAACAACCCCGACGTAAGCGTCGGGGTACAATGCTCAATGTTTCGCATTGTATGTTCTTATAAGGTGGTTGCAGTCGGCTTTAATACCCTTTGTTACGATGCAGAGCGTACGTTGCGCAGCAACAAGGTATTAAACCTTCCGCACGAATAAACCTGTGATTTAAATGGAGGAGAAAATGAAGAAAAAATATTTCCTTTTTATGTTATGTATTTTAGCTCTGTTATTTTTTGCATGCAAAAAAAATAACAGCATAGAAGAAAGTATTAATCCCGATGATGTTTCTCTGGCAAAGGTTCTTATTGACGGTAAATTGAGGGTTGGTGTGGATATAAGCCATCCGCCAATGAGTTTTTCCGATACAATCGGTTATATAAAAGGTTTTGATATTGACATATTATCCGCCGTAGCAGAATTTATGGACATCGAAGTTGAATTTATAGAAATTGATTGGCAGGAAAAAACCACCTTATTAAATAACAATACTATTGATTGCATTGCAAGCGGATTTTCGATAACTCCCGAACGTGAAAAATTGTTCGAACTGACAATTCCGTATTTTAGAAATGCTCAGATTATCGTAATAAGAAACGGTGATGACATCCGGACTCTGGACGATCTAAAAGGGCGAAGAGCAGGCAGTCAATATGGAACCGTTGGTATGGATATTCTTGAAAAATATATGAAAGACATTTTTACTCAAATTAAAGGATACAATGAAACTACTCTTACATTTTCGGAGTTACAAAACCGCAATATTGATGCTTGTATAACGGATTTAAGCGCAGCCGCCTACTTAATAAAAAATCATGCAAATTCCTTTGCAATATTGGAAACCGGTCTTGCTTCGGACTACTATGCGTATGCCTTTAAAAAAGGTTCCATCGCATTAAAAAATGAAATTGAAGCTGCCCTTATGGCATTGGAAGAAGACGGAACTTTGGAAAAAATTTCGCGTAAATGGTTTGATTCAAATATTATTATTTTGGGGAAATAGATTGGAGGGTTTATGACATATAGAAAAATTATTAAAAAAATTCTTTTATGCGGTATGTTTTTTATAATTCTTTTTTTTGAAGTTTCATGCACACCGAAAGCTGTAAGAAAAAGAAAAAAAAATCAAGATATTTCGCTTGCAAGAATAATGCTAAAAAAAGAATTTGTTGTAGGACTTGAATATGAAACTCCGCCTTTTTCATATATCAATTTATTCTCTAAATCGTTGGACGGATATGACATTGACGTTATAAAAGAAATGTGTAAGCGTATGGGTGTAAAACCCGTATTCAAAGATTTAGAGTGGACTAAAAAAGATGATCTGTTAAAAAGCGGAGAAATAGATTGTATCTGGAATGCCTTTTCTTATACAAAAGACAGAGCAAAAATGTATACCCTGTCAATGCCCTATATACGTACCGCAGTGATTATCGCCGTAATGAAAGATAGCCCCATCATGACTTTTGACGATTTAAAGGATAAAACAATAGGCGTACAAGAAGCCTCATCATTACAGAGTATGATAACCCAAATGGCGGGCAAATACAATGACCTCACACAAACCGCTTTGTTTCCGTTTACGAAAATAAAGTTGTTTGCTACTCCAAATGATGCGCTGCAAGCTATGGAGCGCGGTGAAGTGGACGGCGTTGTACATGATTTGCTCGCAATAAATAATATTATCAATTCAAAACAGCGACCTTATAGGGTACTCAACGAAGCTCTCGGTTCGGATGAATATGTAATTGCATTTAAATTGGGAGATATTGTACTTAAAAACAAGGTTGAAGAAATATTATATGATATGGCAAAGACCGATTTTTTTGAAAAGACATCAAAAAAATGGTTCGGAGCAAATATATCGTTAATCGGTAGATAAAATCTGCCGAAATTCAGTTAAAAAATCACATAATTTTATTAAAAGCTATTGACATTTTATTCCGCTTTTGATAAAATGGTCAAATCAATGGGGGCGTAGCGAAGCTGGTTTATCGCGCTGGCCTGTCACGCCGGAGATCGCGGGTTCGAGCCCCGTCGCTCCCGAAGAAGCTCACCGCGCAAGTGGTGAGCTTTTATTTTATAATCGTTAAGATAAATCGCACAAACGGGCAGTAGCGCAGGGGTAGCGCGCTTGGTTCGGGACCAAGAAGTCGGGGGTTCAAATCCCCCCTGCCCGACTCTCTTTCAAACAATACATACACAATCTTCTATTTTTATACCGTTAAAAAAATGCCGCAATACAAGAAGCAAGAAAATTAGCCATATTTAAATCATTTGCAGAAAATTCTTTCCCTCGAATCGAACTGATGAGGTAAAGAAGTGCTTTAATTTTTTCACCATAAATAACAGGCGTAATCAATACCGAATTCCAAGTCGGTATACCGATCATTTTATTTTTGCCGGCTATATTGTCCCAGTCAATTTGGAACATTCCCGTTTTTGAATTAATTACATTTTTAATAAATGCGTTATTCAATTTAAAACCGGAATCTTCATGGGACGGTACTTTCAAAATATTTGCTGCCGCTTTGCATCCTTTTACCGGAATAATAAGAGCCGTATCTACAGCCATCACTTCTTTTATTTTTGCCAAACAAAAAGTAAGCCGTTCCGATTTAGTCATATTTTTCCGTATTGAAGCGGTGATTTCGTTAAATAGTAGACTATTTTTAACGTCGATAGAAGAATGCCCGGTGATAATACCTGCCAGTCTATCGGCTTTTTTTTCGGTATAAGCAAGCCCCTCTTGCCAAATGCAAACGCTATTCCTTCCGCTGTTTTTTGCATTATACAATGCTTGGTCTACTTTTAATAAAAGGTCATAAGGTGTAGCTGCATGCTGAGGATAAGACACGACACCAATACTTACGGTTATTTTTACATCCCGATTATCAAATGTTAAAAGCTCAACTTGTTTACGTATTTTTTCTGCTATTACATAAGCCTCTTTTGCATTAAGTTCGGGCAGTAAAATTATAAATTCTTCACCGCCGAAACGCCCAAGAATTTGTTCATGGTGTAAAACTTGCATTGTTGCAGCTGCAATTCCCTTTAATACAACATCTCCTAATTGATGCCCGTATGTATCATTTATAATTTTAAAATGATCCAAATCATACATTAAAATTGAAAACGGTTTTCCTGTCTGTTTTGATAATAAAAACAATTCATTTAAAGCCGTTTCCGTATATTTTCTCGTTAAAGCGGATGTAAGTTTATCCGTTGAAGCATCTTGCTGTAATTTATAACTTTCAATCAAAAACGTAAAAATATTTTTTAAACTTCTACATAAATTAAATTCCACCTCAGTACATGTATTTATGTCCCGATTTGAAACAAATATAATATATGCAATTACATCCGTTTCAGCATTATCATAATTTAATGGATATATCGGCACAATTATATTTGCAGGAAGTGCTTGATGTTTTGAAACGTTCTCAATATCATAATTCGAATTTTTTAAAAGCTGCGCAATTTTTTCTATAATTTTATTTTTGCCGAATTTAAACAGTGGGTTTATATTATTATCAGAATCAACAATAAATATATTACTATCGGTTGCAAGTAAATTTATTTCAGCAAATTCCAAAAGTGTCTTTATATTTTTTAAAAAGTTATTTGAAAATTTTTTTATAACATCATCTAAAGTTTTATTTTTAAATTTAGTCGTGTTTTTTAGTTTTGTAACGATGCTATTCATAAAGCCGGGATTATTCTTAAAGATAGTAACGAAATCCGTTGCTAATGCTCTTTGCATCTCTTGAAATGTAAAATTTTTTTTATAATTCAGATAGTTGGATTTTAATTTTTTTTCCAAACAATCTTTTACAACAATAAAAGCTAAACCATAATTATGAGCATTAAAAAAAGCAAGCTGTTTTTCATTGGGTATTGACTTCATAATAAGACAAATTGATTTTTGAACTTCAATAAATTTTACGGCACTCAGATCAATATTACCCTGACTTAAATACAATAAAGCAAGTTCTGTGTTGATATTTATGGTATGGTTTAAATTTATTGAGTGTTGCAAATTAGCTTTAAGCAAATATTGTTCTGCATTTTCTTTATCAAAAAATGATAACAGAAAATTAACTATTCCATGCAGAGTATCGGAATAAATTGAAATATCTGTTTTTGCAATATATTTTAATATAGGAGAAAAATCAATATCCCTGCGCATTACAACAAGCTGTGATAATGATTCGAGGATATTATAAAATACTACATACAGCGTTTTGGCATATTTACTGCAAAACATCTGTGTATAATACGCTTCAAGTATGGATATATCGTCTTTTTCGCCGCTTATTAATTTGTTTATTTCCAAACTTGCTTCTAAAAATATTTTTCTTATTTCAAAAGTAAAAGCATCCGTCGCAAGGGTTCTTTCCAATAATATTTTTTCATTGTTATATTCACCAAACGCAGCGGCAAGTTTCGCTGACTCTTGAGTATAAGAATTTTTATATGAAATCCGCTGCGGAATTCTAATATCATTTAATAAATTTTCAATCCTCAGTTTACATGCACTAGCAGCATCATATTTTCCAAATAAAAGTAAAAACTCATATAATAATGTATATGCAAATAAATAGCGATTATACAGTTGATTTTGTTTTATTTTTTTTATTGCAGATAAACACATATTATAAGCATCAAGATAATTACCCAAGAAAGCATTTATAATACAAGAATTTAACATAGCCAATACTTGAACTGAAATATTACTATAACTCTCATTTCCATTTATTGCGCTGTCATAATATTTCAATGCTAAATAAAAATCATGCCGGATATTACCGTAAATAATTGCAAGATTGTTATATGCAGCATTTTTAACTTTAAAGTTTGAAACTTTCGAAGCTATTTTTATAGCTTCAAGATATGTTTTTTCCGCTAACTCATAACGCTCTGAAAAATAATATCCTTTTCCTAACTCCAATAATGCCGCTGCTTTTAAAGATTGAGTATTTATAGAGTTACCGCAAAGTGCTATAAGTTCTTTTGCAGTTTCAATACATTCCGAATATCTGTTACTGTACTGCAAAAATTTTGTCTTGGCTTTAAGCAATGACAAATAAACAAATTTATCTTCTAGTTTTTTTACAGTTTCTTCGGCAGACTGTAATATTTTTGCTATTAACTTAACATCGGAATTAATTAATATTTCATAATTTATTTTTGTAATATATAATAATGCAAGCAAACTGTTATCCGATACACCTTTTTGCAATAATGTTTCAGCTTGCAATATTTTATTTATGCATTCAAACACGTTTTCTATATCAAGATAAATATCCATAATAAGCAGTAATACATATAATTGCGTATCAACATTATCGTCAGTAATAAATGTATATATTTTTTCAAAAATAGAAATATACGCGTTAGGACTGTAAATCTTTTTTATCACCGGTTCGTTTTTAATACAATATTCAACAGCTTCTTCAAGGAGGTCAGCTCCTTCGGCATGCCATATAAATTCCATAACGGCAAGCTCGGAGTTTTCTTTTATTAAACCCATTATTTTTTTGTGGATTTCAACTTTGTACAAAAAATCTATTTGTGAATACAACGTTCTTTGAAGTATCTTATTTACAATACTATATTCTTGGATATGCGTAGACTCAATTTCCGTAATTATATTATTTTCTAAAAATTTAAAGAAATATTTTTCTACAACTTTTTTATTTAAATTAATTACCCGCAAAATTTCATCGAAAGTAAAAGTATTTTGAAAAACACTCATTGCATTTAAAAGCGAACGCTCTTCGGTACTTAAATTTTTAATGCGGTTTTCGATAGCTTGTTCAATATTCGGAGAAATTTGAATTGAAAAAGAAGAATCTAACATATTACTTGATAATTCACAAACATCGGTTATCTTATCCTTTTTTACATCACCGTTATAAATCAATTCTTTTAATATTTCAGTAACAAATAAAGGATTGCCGGATGTGTGTGAATATATTTTTTTAATTAAAAGTTCAGGTACACGTCTTACATCCATTAAATACCGTATCAGCAAGCCTGTTTCATCTTCCGTTAAATTGGATAAGTTTATTTTTTTTGTCGTGTTTTGATTTATCAAAATATCAACAAACCTTTGAGCATACGCATTTTGGCTAATTCCGAATTCATCATAAGAAAATATCAGCATAACTTTTTTATGATGTACACTTTCAATAGCCAGATATAACAGTATGTCTAATATAAAATTAGATGCCAAATGAATATCATCTACAATAAATATTGTCATTTCGGGTGATTTTTTTTCTAATAATAAATTTGAAATACGATTTACCAATTTATATTTTATCATATCCATTTTATCTGCACTTTGATTTTCTGCTGTTATAAATGCAATACCCTCTTGAATCTCCCGTTCCGATAAATTATTCTCACTTGAAGAAAAATTTAATAACACATTACGCATTATATGCAAAAAGAATTGTTCTTCATCAAAGCCGTCAAGGCTTGGAATATAAAATACATTACATTTTTCCAGCAAAAACAAAAAATTAAGTTCGGTTAAAAAATTAGTTTTTCCGGAACCTAATTGTGCAGTAATAAAAAATATATTGTTTTGGGGTTTATTATTTTGTAAATCATAAAAATATGAACGCAATTGTTTTTTATCGGCATATCGCCCTATGGGTTTTAATTCAATCATATTTTCATTATAGGCTAACCCGCAGCCAATAAAAAATTCCGTATTCAATTCTTTATTTATATCTTGAATAATCTGATAAAATAAATAGTTTCTTTTTTTTCTTTCATATTGATATAATTTATCACAAATATTAAATAAACACGTAAATATTTTTTTATCTGCATCAGAAATATCACTCAAAAAATAACGAGCTTTTATCGCTTTATATCCGCCGTCGTCAATATTTTTCAGATCTTGACCTTTGAGTACGGACAAAAATATATTTTTTAAAACATTCGGGGCGTATTCAAATTTTTCTACAGCGGCATTATCGCTTCCGATAATTTCCATAGAATCATTGAGCTTTAATGTAATAACATCTTTTATGCGTAAATACATTTTTTTATTTTCCCGCATAACATATATGTTATCTAATTTAAAATCAATACACTCCAATCCATAATTACAAATATAATTTAAGCCTCTGCAAATAAAAATTATAATACTTAAAATTTCTTCGGCTGAAGCGGTTTTTAAAAATTCTAAAAGCAGCACTTTATTTTTAATATATTCATGAGTATAGATATATAAATCTTCAGAAACCGCTGTTCCATCAATATTAAAAAGTCTTGTAAAATCATATATAGGTAAAAACAAACTGCAATCAATTTTTTTTATTAGAAAAAACTTATCCCGTAAAAAATCCATAAAAGCAGCTTCAATTGAAGGAGCCTTTACCATCTTTAATTCAAACCAAGGTAATTCAAGGTTCCACAAATCTTCTACTAAAAAACAGTGAAGATTTTTTGTTTCTTGAGGAAATTCTTCTATAATCCTATAACGGTTATTAAGTATATCCATAGCACAACCTTTAAATATTTGCAGAAATAATATCTGCAAAAAAACGTAATAAACTTAAATTATCTGAATTAAATTCATGTTTTTTTTCAGGCGTTGCCAAATATACCGCCCCCACTATCGTACCGTTTTTTATCAGAGGAGTAATCATAATCGAGTTCCATTCGGGAATATGTGTAATAATGTTTTTACCGGCAATATTATCCCAATCAATTTGACAAATTTCCGCATCGCCGTTCAATACCGAATTCGTCAAGTCTTTATTTATTTTATATACATCAAAACCTAATTTTGCTGCAATATGAAATTTTGGAATAGAAGTTTTTGCATTTTTTATACTGAGAATAATTGCACAATTTTCCGAATTAAAAATTCTCGTAAGTTTAAATAAAAAGTCCGAAAACATTTTTTTCCTTTGCTGTTTCATCTTAGAAATTTCTACAAGTTCTATGGCTGCAAAAATTACTTCGGAATATACGGCTTCATTTGAAACTAAATGCCCGCCGCCGACTATGCCCGCAAATTTTTGTTTTTTTGCAAGCCCGTAAGACCACAAACATGATTTATTTCTACCGGTATTTTTTGCATTGTAGAGAGCTTGATCAGCTTTAAGTATCAAATCGGTTATAGTTTCACCATCATCGGGATAACAAGCAATTCCTAAGCTAATTGTTATTTCTAAATTTTTTTCTTCAAAATGTATCGTCTCAATTTTTTTTCTAAATTTTTCGGCATAATCAAACGCCGCATTTTTATCAATTTGAGGAAGAATTATAACAAATTCTTCACCTCCGTAGCGTCCCAGCTTTTGATCTTGATTTAAATTCTCAAAAATTGCATCCGCAATGGCCTTTAAAACTTTATCCCCGATATGATGCCCATACGTATCATTTACATTTTTAAATTTATCCAAGTCATAAAGTAAAATAGAAAATTTTGTTTGTGCCTTACTCGATTTTTTTAAAATGTTCTTTAAAGCTATTTCGAGATTTTTTCTTGTCAATGCTCCGGTTAAAACATCAAATGAAGCAGCTTGTCTAAAATTATTGCTTTCAATCATCATCGCCAGCAAATTAACATAATTTTTACAAAGCTGTTTACCTTCTTTTGAAAAATTATTTATAATACTTTCAGAAACAAAAACCATAAAACCTAAAAGCGAAAAAAAGCTGTTACCATTTTTCCGTTCTATTGGAATAATCATGCACGGTTTATTAAACATCTTTTGCACGTCTGCTATTCTATCATAACCGAACTTAATAATTAACTCATATAGGGTTTTTATGTCATCTGAAAATGAAGAAGATATTACGGATATGCTTAACTCATTATGCTGATTTAATATAAATAGACCATACTGCGGTGCTATAAGGTTTAAAGAAAGAAATTGAATGATTTTTTTTTCACGCATTAAAAAATCGGCATTGTCAATTTTAAACATATCGGAATAGGACATGTTGTCAAAACCGTTCTCACGCAGCAATAGCGAAAGCAGGTCATGCTTAAATTCTACATTTTTGCGTATTATTTTAATATGAGATAAATTTAAAATTTTGTATAATTCGTCAGCCGCAACATTCGGTTTAGATAATTTTAATTTAGATATATTTTTACCGTTAAGAAATTCTCTTACATAGTCAAACGCGATATGATAAAAAGAATTATTGTATATATGGATATGATACTTTCGCGGAATATTTTTAAACATAAGAGCTATCTTGCTTTGAGCTTCTAAAAAATTCATAATAGCAGGAACATCTTGCCCCGAATCTTTATAAAAAAGCCCCAATTTTATATTAAGTACTATATTAAAAAAAATATTCCCTTTATGTTTGGCTATTTGCAAGGCTTTAGCCAAAAGTACTTCTTCATTTTTTTTATCTATGATCGATTCAAAATAATATAATATCGCCTGTTGAAAATTTTTAGAGGAAAAGTTTTGAGTTTCAAGTAATTTAACAATCAATTTACTAAAATCAATATCAGGACGCTCAATCGTCAAAATAAGCATCGAGTCAATGAGTGTACGGGGAATTATTTTAATACGGTAACTATGCAAATAGACGTTTATATGATGTATATAAGAATCTAAATATTTTATCAGAGTATCTATATTCGACTTCTTTTTTAGAATAATCCGCATAGCTTCAATTCTAAAATACATAAGAGCTAAACTTTCCGTTTTCCTATATTCTTTTAACTTTATCATTCGCTTCAAAAAATAATAAGAAAGTTTATTGTAGCATAAGTCCTGATATATATCAGCCAACAAATAATAATACACATATTTGAACTCAAGTATATTTTCAATATTTTCGCCGGTTGCTTTTTGTAAAATTTTTTGAGCTTTTCTTTGATACTTAAACATTTCATTGTACTTGTTTAAGGTTCTTGTAATATTAATAAGATTTGCAATCCGTGTAAATTTAAAAGCAATTATATCGTTTTCCTCAGCCTTGAGGTAAGCTTCTTGCGCATATTTGTAAGCTGCTTCATTATTATGAATTTCAGACAGGGTAATTGAATAATTTAATAACGTAAGAATCTCCAAAGAAAATAAATCCAGTTGACGGCATTTTCTAATAAGCATTCTCATATATCTAAGCGATTTCTTTATGTCCGTATCAATAAAAGAATATATTGTCGAAATATTATATGTTGCTACAATCTCGCATTTTATATAATGGCATTGTATGGATAATTTTCTGCTTTCCTTATAATTTTTAAGAGCTCTTTTATATTTTTTATTTATATAATTTATATACCCATAACAAATCAACGCATCACATTTATACGGTAAATACTTTTCATTAGTATCTGCAAGTTTTAAAATTTCATCGGCTTCAATTTGTAATTTTTCTATGTTTTGTGTAAGTTTATGGTACATACATTTTGTGGCATGTAAATTTACGCAAATTTCAATGGACTTACATTTTTCATATAATTTAGCTTGCTTTTCCATATAAGGAAAAACTTTGGCGGCGTCTTCGTTAATATATGCATAATTTGCCCATTGATAATAATATAATGACAAAATTTCATCATTATTTATTTTAGAAATAATTTCAGATAATGAATTAAGAACTTGTAGTTCTTTATTTATAGCACCAAGCTGATAATTAAAATCCGCTATTTTTAAAAGTATACGGCATCGTTCTTCATCATTCTTTATTAATGTTAAAATTTTTTCACAATTTAAAATAGCTTCATTCAGTTTTTTACTTTTAAGATTTTTTTCTACATTTTCCATGTAATATTTTACCGTAGTTTTATTATCTCCGGATTGTTCCAAATGCCATATTAATTCATTTTTATTTAACACATCGTATTTTTGCAAAATTTTACTTATTTTTTTATGATTTTCCGTCTTAAATTC
This sequence comes from uncultured Treponema sp., assembly GCA_938045195.1. GTDB lineage: Bacteria > Spirochaetota > Spirochaetia > Treponematales > Treponemataceae > Treponema_B. The sequence goes on along the minus strand of CALINC010000139.1, from coordinate 37,975 downwards.
AAACGTCATATCATTATATAAAATGTTTTTAAGCATTCTATTTGACATTGCATATTCAACTTCATTACAGTTATATATTTTGGATATAATCGATTTATTTAAAAGCGAGTCAATAATTTTATCTATAGTGGATGCCGAAAAAGGCAGCAGAGCATATAAATATTCTTTTCTAAATGTGTTCTGAAATAAAACCATAATAAATATAGCTTTTTTCTCTACAGGAGAAACTGCATTAACTTGATTTCTTAATGACTCTCCAATATTTCTAGAAATTTTATCCGATATATCTTCATTCTTCAAATTGATGGAAACATACCACATCCCCGTTTCTTTATCGATATATAAAAATTGCAAAGCTACCAATTCCTTAATTATTTCAACTATAAATAAAGGGGAACCTTGAGTTTGCCGATATAAAACTTTTCCGACCTCACGCGGATAATATTTTAACAGTAATATATTTTTTAACACCGCAATGGTTTCATCAACTGAAAAATTTTCCAAATTAAAGTGCTCAACATTTTTAGAAAGCTTAAGTATTTTTAAAAAAGCTTCAAACTTCATAGAAAGCGGTTGAACCATTTCATCATAAGAAAAAATAATTCCGAGTTTTTTTACTTTAGTAATTTCCATTGTCAAATATAAAAATACTTCAAGAATAAAATCGTCTGCAAGATGTAAATCGTCTATAATAATAAAACCTGACGAATTACTTACCAGCTTAAAAAATAGGTCCGTTGCTTCATTAAAAAGCTTAAACTTCAAATGCTCATAATTATAAGTATTGCCGTTTTGCGTTTTTAATATACGTAAATCCTGAACTGTTTTTAATATGGCATCTTTAGTTGCATTATTTTGCTGCTTTGAATGGAAGTTTAAAAAGACTTTCTCCAAAAAATCCTCCCAAAAATATTCACAGCCATAGGTTTTTATTCTATGATTGAAATAAATATTTGCATATTCTAAAGATAGTTCAAAAAAAATTTCTTTTAAAAAACGGGTTTTTCCCGTACCTAAAGGACCTTTTACTATAAATATATTTTTTCCTGAATATCCAGAATTTATTTCTTTAAAAGATTGTAAAAGGCTTTTTATATAATTTTGTTTGCCTACCATACGCGGTCTTAACGTTAAACACCGCATTGGAGGAATGGTATTTATCATATAATCGGTATTCAATTTTTGGTTTATATCCTGAAGCAGCATACATACCTTAAGTTTTTTAGAACCCGGCTTAAAACTCACTGCCTTTTTAGCAATGGAACACAAACAATTCAATATTAAAGCATCTTCTTTATTTAGTTTACCTTTATAATTCCGTTTTATCTCATTTATTGCAGCTAAAAAATTATTCTGAATCTCTCTTCCCGCCAATATTGAAATAATAATTTCACCGAATATCTTTAATGCACCGTCAGTCCAAAAAGGACTGTCTGCTTCGGAAAAATAAACCGAAAAAGGATCTTCAAGTTTTTTTGTTACAATATCTTTAATCTTTACATTAAAACCTGTTTTTGTTTTAACGATAAAAATATCGCACGGCTTTAAGCTGGTATAGCTGATTCCAACATTATTTATATACGTTAACGCACGGCACAAATTGATGGTTATCTCAAGTATATCTTTTATTGAACACGATTGGGCAAAAACCAATAACGGAATACCGTTTGAAATATATTCACTCGTAAAAATATAAAATTTTTCATCGGAATCAATTAAAAAAGAATTTGATAAAGGAAGATTCAAACAAGCAAATCCATAGTCTTTTAAATAGTACGTGCCGTCAAAGCTGGAAATAACGATAAATCCGTCTTTTATAAAATAAAAAACTTCTTCCGAAATAGCTTTAGCGGAGATTACCTTTAAAGAAATTTCCTCTTCGTGCGACCAAAGATCTAAGGCTAAAAATTCCTCAATATTGTTGGCTATATGAGTATTAAGTTTTTTTACAATTCTATACCGATTATTTACAATATCCATAAAATAACTAACTATTGGTATGTAATATTTACACTGCAAAAAAATAAGTTCATATTAAAAATAGCATATTTTATGAAAAATGTCTATATGAAACGAAAATTGTATCGCCGCTCCGCTCCCAGTCGGGAAGGCGTAGCCCCTTCTGCCGTTTGTCTGTGTAATATTTTTGAAACCGCCTGCCTCAAAAGAACTATTGTATACAGACTATTAACATCTTTGCCTCCGTTGTGCATATTTACATAAATGACAATTATGATAGAATTTTTATATGTTCCGCTCCAAACGAAAACTTCATATTCTCTCCACTTTAGCTATCCATCAGGTTTGAATGTACGGTAATGATTTTTTTCGCTCTGTTTTTAAAAGAACCAGAACTAAGGCAGCGTTAAACCTATTGCGCATAAGCTGCCTCTTTACAGACAATCGGCATAAAGGTTTTTACTTTCCGAATACCGGTGTTTTGGCCATATTGTTCAAATTTCAGGTTTGTCCGCTTTAAAAGCCGCTATCTTATCGCTTTTTTTATCGGGTTTTGCAGATTGAGGCATCTTAAAAAATCCGGCACGTATTTTTTAAGATGGTCTACATTTGATAATTACCGTATAACCTGTCTCTTGCGTCGTCTCAATCAAAAATATCACCCTTGAAATTTTTGTGTTATTACGCTAAAGTACTCATCTTAAATCCGAAACAAAAAGTATAAGGAATTATTATGAGCGGCTTAATTCATGGTTTTGAAATTATAAGTAAAAATTCTCTGCCCGAATTTAATGCAGTAGGAATTTATGCCCGTCACAAAAAAACAGGTTTGGAACTTTATCACATTTTAAATGATGATAATGAAAATTTATTCTCGTATAATTTTATTACGACACCACAGGATTCTACCGGAACGGCGCACATTATAGAACACACTGTTCTATGCGGTTCAAAAAATTATCCTTTAAAAGACCCCTTTATGGTTTTAGCAAAACAAAGCGTAAACACTTTTTTAAATGCAATAACTTATCCCGACAAAACGGTTTATCCTGCCAGCTCCATTGTTGAAGCCGACTATTTTAATTTAATGTCCGTCTACGGAGATGCTGTCTTTTTTCCGAACCTTGCGGAGTGGGCTTTTAAACAAGAAGGGCACCGCTTTGAAATAAACGAAGACGGAAAGGTGAGTGTACAAGGTGTTGTATTAAATGAAATGCGTGCAAATTATTCCGACTTTGACAGCGTGATATATGAATGGGCGCAAGCTTCGGTTTGCCAAGGCAGTATTTATGCAAACGATTCAGGGGGCAGCCCGCTAGAAATTCCAAATCTAACGTATGAGCAATATAAAGACTTTCACAAAAAATATTATCATCCCGTAAATTGCAGAATCTTTTTAATGGGAAATATCCCTACCGAAAAACAAATGAAATTTTTGGAAGAAAAATTTCTTTGCAAATTTGAGGCTGCCGATAAACCGGATTTTCCGCCGCCCATAATGCCTTATAAAAAACCGCTTGATTTTTTAGTACCGGCTCCTGTAAGTGAAACTGACAGCGGACTAAAAAATTCAGTTATGCTGAATTGGCTCTTACCGGAATCTTTTGAGACGGAAAAACTAATGGAGGCTTATTTAATCGGCGAAATTTTAATCGGACATAACGGTGCTTATTTGAACAAAATTTTCTTATCTTCCGATTTTGCAGAAGACCTGTATCCATATAACGGAGTAAGCCGCAACATACGGAATATTATCTTAACATTCGGAGTAAAAGGTGTAAAAAAAAGCAGAAAAAATAAATTTAAATCTATCGTTTTTGACGCTCTAAAAAATTTAGTTGAAGCCGGAATACCTAAAAAAGAAATTGAAACAGCTCTTCATTCGATAGAATTTAGTATAAGAGAAATAAAAAGAAATTACGGACCTTTTGGAATTTCTCTTATGGAACGGGCAATGACAGGCTGGTCGTATGGAAGAAATCCCGAAAAAACGCTTCAGTATGTTCCCGCTTTTGAAAAATTAAAAAAAGAAATAGCCTGCAAAGACCGTTATGTTGAAAACTTAATTCAAAAATATTTGATTGATAATACGCATCATGCTCTTACCGAAATTTATCCCGATTCCGAATTTTGTAATGATTTGGATGAAAGTTTGCGCAAGCGTGCCGAGTCTTTTGAGAAAACATTAACATCCGAAATACGGGAGGCAATGCTGAAAGAACAGGAAGCAGCGAATATGTTTAAACAAACTCCCGACAGCCCCGAAAAACTTGCACTTATTCCCAATTTGGCAATAAAGGATTTGCCTCCTATTCCGGAGCCGATTCCCGAAGAATTAATTTTTATCAACGGCATCCCCATAGTTTTGCATGAACAACCTACAAACGAAATAGGATATTTTCAATTTGCATTTCCGATTGATAATTTTTCAAAAGACGAATACAATTACCTCATCCTTTTGGCTGCGTGCATTACCGGCATGGGTACCGATAAACTTTCATGGAGCGAAGTGTCTTCCGAACTCGCAAGTTTATTCGGCGGGGTCGGTGCTTCGGCAAGCATAGTTACAATGCCGCAAAATCCTGAAATTCCAATTTTACAAACTACCGGCGCATTAACTATTGAACAAATCTGCGGAAGAGATTGGTTAATTCTTTCAGGTAAAATACTTGGAGAATTAATTCCGAAAGCCGTTGATTTTATTTTTAATTTATTAAGCTCAGTTTCTTTCGATGATAAAAAACGGCTGACCGATTTGGTAATTCAGTGTAAAAATGATTTTGAAAATTTACCGGCTCTTGAAGGAAATTCTCTTGCAATGCTGCGGGCAAATGCACCGCTTTCGCCAAAAAATGCAAAGCTCGAAATTATTTCGGGTATTTCACAACTTAATTTTTTACGGACACTTTCTTCCGAAATTAAGAATGAAAAAAATATGAATTCCTTAATTGAAAAACTTTCTTCACTTTATAAGCAAGTTTTATCGTCGGGTATGCTTATAGAAATTACAGGCACAAAAAATAATATTGCCGAATTAACAAAAGCATTACAAAAAAATTTGCACGGATTTTCTGCACCGATACAAAAAAAGACTTCCGTTTTTGAAAATAATTTTAAATTTGCAGAGGGCGAGAAAAACAGATTGGAACTTATTCCCGCTTCGTTGCAAGTCGGCTTTGCAGTTGCAACATTTAAAGCGGCTTCTTTCGGTACAAAGCAACAAGCGGCAGAAGACATTTTAGGCAGATGGCTTTCAAATGTACCATTGTGGGAAAAAATTCGCAGTATAGGCGGAGCATACGGAGCCTTTACGGTGCCGATGAAGAGCGAAGGTTATTTGAGTTTTGTCTCATACCGCGACCCGAATCCTGTAAATTCGTTAAGAGAATTTTTAAATTCGATTGAACAAACGCTCAAAGAAAATTTTAGCGAAAAAGAAATTGAACGTTTAATTACGGGGCGTTACGGAAAAATAGTTACGCCTTTAACTCCTGCGGGTAAAGGTTTTTCCGCATTTAAAGATATTCTTTCAGGGATTTCATATAAAATGAAAAAGAAATCAATTCAATATATGTTTGAAATTTCTGCTGAAGATTTACGTTCGTGTGCAAAAAAATTGCTGCAGAATAAGGATAATCTTTCGTCCGTTATACTTGCATCCGATGCTGCAATTTCACTTCGAGCAAACGTAAAAGATATTTTGCCTAATCAGATTATGACGGCGAAAATTTAATCAACAACCCCGACGCAGAGCGTAGCCGAAGAACGGCGGGTATTAAACCCTCCGCACGAATCAAGATTAAAAATATAACCTAGTTTTTTCACAAGATGCCCTAGTATAATTTAAAGCCGGTAAAATAACCTGCCGTTTGATTTATCGCAACACAGCAGGTTATACCATTATTCCGTTATGCCGATTTCGTAAATTGCAGAACCCGCCATAACTTTTTCAAATTCGGCTTTTTTTTCTTGCGGAATTTCTACGACCAGACAGCCTGTAGTTTCGCCGAAGAAAAGAGCTGTTTCGGTAACATTGAGCATGGTATTTAATCCTTTTTTTAATGAAGCTGTAATTCCATCAAGGCTCATTTCATGTAAAGTAACGGCAAGCCCCCCTTCGCTTACATCGTGGCAAGCCGAAACCGATCCTGCCGAAATGGCATGGTGAAGTTTTTTGTAAAGGATAACCGACTCCTTTTTAAAAGGCGGAACTTGAGCGGCTTGAGCTTTCGGCATATCATCGGGCAAACCGAAAAGCTCGGCAAAGACCGAACCGCCGAAACCGAATTCCGGCATCCCTGCGAGATAAATGCTTGAACCCTTAGCCTTGAATTCCGTGCCGGGAACTTTTGCAATATCAGGAACTATCCCTATTGCAGAAATTAAAAGCGACGGCGGAATTGAAACCCGCTTGCCGTCCGAAGTAAGATATTCATTATTAAATGAATCTTTACCTGAAATAAAAGGAGTGCCGAATGCAGTTGCCGTTTCATAACAGGAGCGGCACATTTCGATTAACGCCCACATTGTTTCGGGACGGTTCGGGTCGCCTAAACAAAAGTTATCGAGAATTGCCGTACGTGCAGGGTCGGCTCCTGCTGCAACGGCATTTCTGACGGCTTCGTCAATTACGGAAGCTGCCGCACGGTACGGGTCTGCCGAACCTTGTCTCGGATTAAAGCCGTTGGAAATTGCGGCGGCTTTTTTCCCCTCCGTTTCCATCGGTTTTACAACAGCGGCATCTTGGGGAATGTTTCCGCAATTTCCGCTATACGGACGCAAGATTGTTCCGCCCTGAACTTCATGGTCATAAAGCCGTACAATATCTTCTTTTGACGCAACTGCGTGATGCCGTAATATCGCCTGTAATGCCGTTTTAAAATCGGGCTTTTTATATTCAGGATATGTTATGCGGTAAGCACTGCCGTTATCGGCTTGAGGTGCAGCAGCTTTTAACCGGCGTTGAGGCGGCCCTGAATGTAAAAAACCGCAGTCAATATCAATTATTTTTTTTCCGTTAAAACGAACCGTTAAAATACCGTCGCCGGTAAAATATCCCAAATCGGTGAGTTCCACATCATTCTCAATACAAAGCTTTTTTAAGCTATCGAGTTTTTCTTCCGGAACTGCAATTACCATGCGCTCCTGTGCTTCCGAAAGCCAGATTTCCCAAGGCGTAAGACCGGCATATTTTACGGGAACGCGGGATAATTCTACATCGCAGCCTAATACCGAAGCCATTTCGCCCACAGCTGAAGAATAGCCGCCGGCACCGCAGTCGGTAATTGCAGAATAGATTCCTTTATCGCGTGCGGTTAAAAGCACTTCGGCAACTTTTTTTTGAATAATCGGCTCTCCTATTTGCACTGAAGAGCCGGCAACATCGCCCGTACTTGCATCCATCACCATAGAAGAAAATGTTGCCCCCCGTAAACCGTCGCGTCCTGTTTTTCCGCCTAGAGAAATAATGCGGTCTCCTTTTGCCGCTTTTGTGCGGTGAGTTCCGCGCGGCGCAATTCCTGCACAACCGCAATACACTAGCGGATTTGAACCGTATGCTTCGTGATAATGGACACCGCCGTTTACTGTCGGAATGCCCATTTTATTTCCGTAATCTTTTACACCCTCAATAACGCCTGAAATTATCCGCTTAGGATGCAGCGTTCCCTCAGGAACTTTTTCGGGCAGCGTATCGGGCAAACCAAAACATAAAACATCCGTTACGGCGAAAGGCCGTGCGGAAACCCCCATAACATCGCGGATAACGCCGCCGACACCCGTATTTGCACCGCCGAAAGGTTCGATAGCAGACGGGTGATTATGTGTTTCAGCCTTAAACGAAATTTCATACTTCTCATCAAATTCAATTATACCCGCATTGTCTACAAATGCCGATAAAACCCAAGGAGCATTTATTTCGTCGGTAGCTTTTTTGATATAGGTTTTAATTACGCTGTTCACACAAAAATCGGGATACGCTTTCTTTTGTTCTTCATTTAAAGAATTTTTGTCAATATCAATTTTGGCTTTAAATGTTTTATGCACGCAGTGCTCGCTCCAAGTTTGTGCAATTGTTTCAAATTCTGCGTCGGTACAAAGTTTTTTTGCCTCTTTGTAATATCTGCGGATTTCCTGCATTTCTTTTAAGTCCAGAGCAGAACGTCTTTCTTTCGATAAATTCAAAAGTTCATCATCGTTCATCGAGGCAATGTCAAAAGTTTCCACTGCCGCATTCGGCTTATTTTCGCAAGTCCATGCTGGTTCGATAAAACCGATTTTATATTGCTCGATTACATCATTGCACAAAAGATTTTTTGCGAGACGGTGTAAATCGGCTTCGCTTAAATTTCCTGTTATATCGTAAGCAGTTCCGCTTGTTATTTCTTCAACACCGTTAATGCCAAGTTCTTTAACAGCGCGCAAGGCTTCGCGTGAAGATGAATCGGTTACGCCCGGTTTTAACGCAGTTTCTATATGGTGAACATCTTTGCCCGTATTTTTTTGGAAGTCTTCAGTTTCGCAATATTCATAAAGCTCATCGCAAAATAAAAATTCGGCAAGGGCTTTTTTTTCAGAAGCGGAAAGATTTCCGCGTACAAAATACAGTTGCTTTTTTACAATCTTTTCGATAGTATCGAACCGCAAAATTTTTGCTTGTTCTTTCAAATTCGAATTTTCAGGAATTTCGATAAAATCGTTCTTTTTAAGTTCTACGGAAAATCTGTAAACATTCATAGTATACCTCGAAGAATGAATATTTAAAAAGTATAATTGAATAAACGGAAAAATTCAAGAGATTGTTTAGTATAATAATTACAAGATTGAAACGATGTATGAGTTAACATTCATTATGGGCAAGCGGATGTAAAAGCCAGCAGCGTGCAAAATGTTCTCTGCCGGCGGACATTTCGGGAGGCTTGCGTTCAAGACAAACTTTCATACATTTATTACAGCGTTCGGCAAATGAACAGCCTCTCGGTTTTTCTAGCATATCGGGATGGCTTCCGTCAGGAGCATACAGTTTTTTTTCTTTTAATTGAGCAACGGAAGGCACAGCTGCAAGCAGAGCTTTTGTGTACGGGTGTTTATGATTTTTAAAAATCTCACGGGCATAGCCGCGTTCTATAATTTCTCCGGCATACATAACTTGAATTCTATCGGCAACTTCTGCCGCAATGCCTAAATCATGGGTTATTAAAATAACGGCGGTTTTCGTTTCTTTTTGAATTTTTTGAATAAGCTCTAAAATTTCAGCTTGAATTGTTACATCTAAAGCCGTCGTCGGTTCGTCGGCTATTAATATTTTAGGATTACATGCCAATGCAATGGCTATCATAACCCGCTGCCGCATTCCGCCTGAAAATTCATACGGATATTGTTTTAATCTTTTTTCGGGATTTGAAATTTGTGCAAGCTCTAAAATTTTAATGGCTCGTCTGCGGGCTTCTTTTGCGCTTACATTCTCGTGAATTACAATGCTTTCCATCACTTGATTGCCGATTGTCATTGTCGGGTTTAAATAACTTAAAGGGTCTTGAAACACCATCGAAATTTCGCTGCCGCGGATTGCTTCCATTTCTTTTTCGGAGAATTCCAAAAGATTTTTTCCTTCAAAAATAATTTTAGATTTTTCACTTATGCGTGTTTTTTTCCCGGGAAGGAGGCGTACAATTGAATGAGCAGTAACGCTTTTTCCGCAACCCGATTCTCCGACTATTACAAGAGTTTCATTTTCATTTACATCAAAAGAAATTCCATTGACGGCATAAATCGTCCCTGCATAGGTTTGAAAAGTAACGGCGAGGTTTTCAATTCGTAACAGAGGCATATTATTTGTACTTCCTTAAATGAGGATCCATTGCATCCCGCAAAGCGTCGCCTATAATTTGCAAAGATAAAATAGTTAGGCTGATAAAAAGACCCGGAAAAAATAATTGATACGGATAAAACAGCATTGTCTTTTGCGCTTCCGAAGCAAGTACCCCCCAGCTGGTATAAGGCGGCTGAACACCTAAACCGATATATGACAAAAACGCTTCACCGAAAATAAAAGACGGAATATTAAAAGTCAAGGCGACAATCATAACGCTTACAGTGTTTGGAAGCAAGTGTTTGATGATAATTTTTAACGGGCTCGTTCCAAGTGCTTTTGCAGCCAATACAAAATCTTTATTTTTAATTTGCAAAACCTGCCCTCGCACTAACCGCGCTGTAAAGCACCAGCCTGTAATCGTCATTGCAATAATAATTGAAAAAATCCCTTTACCGAAAATAAGAGAAATAAGAACCGATACAATCAAATACGGAATACTCGAAAGAATTTCTATTATTCTCATCATAATCGTATCCGTCTTTCCGCCTGCATACGCTGAAATGCCGCCGTAAAGCAGCCCGATTGTCATATCTATTAAGGCTCCTGCAAGTGCAATAAAAAGAGAAACTCTTCCTCCCGAACAAACACGTACAAATAAATCTCTGCCGAGTTCGTCCGTTCCGAACCAAAAATGCAAAGAAGGCGTAAGGTTTTTTTCTTTTAAATTGCCTTCGTTAATGGAATGAGCATTCATAAAAGGTCCTGCAACACAAATTAAAATAATAAGCCCCAAAACAGCACAAGAAAAAAGCGCCCGCTTACTTCTCTTAAAGCGGCGGCATACGTCTTCCCAAAAGCCGATGCTTACTCTTATCGGTTGAACGGTCTTTCTATTTTTGCCTACAAATTCAAAATCGGCAGCAGTTAATTCAATCGGTAAATCGGCAGTCAATTCTTCCGTATTCATTATTCATTTACTCACCGATTCTTCGCCAATGCCAGCCGAAAACCGAGTGAGCGTTTGTTACAACCATAAAAGCTTTCGGGTCATGTTCACCCAAATAATTTTTTAATTTTACAAAATCTCGGCGCGACATTACGGTTTGAATAACAGAGTGTTCTGTTTTTGTATAGGCACCGGCAGCTTTGTAAACATTTGCCGAACGCCCAATCTCTAGTATAAAACTGCAAAGTTCTTCGGGTTTATTCGTATTGATAACGCAATATTTACTTATATTCATTCCATCTATCGTTGAGTCTATAACAATTCCGTTTATAATAACACCGACAAGTGAGAATAAGGCAATTTCTTTTCCATAAGCAAAACCTGCAAAAAGGGTAATGACAAAATCGGTAAGAAGGCAGCCCTTTCCTAAATCCAAACCGATATACTTTTGCAAAATCATCGCGGCAATATCGCTTCCGCCTGTTGACGCATATTGATTTAAAACAAGCCCCACACCGACTCCGTATAAAAGCACTGCAATGACAAGCTGTAAAAAAGTATCATTTACTATCGGTGTTTGAATGGGTACAAAAATTTCCAAAAGCCAAACAACACCTGAAAGTCCCAAACTGGAACAAACCGTTTTAACACCGAATTTATTTCCGATGATCAAAAAACCTAAAGCAAATAAAACAATATTTACCGCAACCAATAAAGCACCGGTCGAAAGCGGAATATAATTTGAAAGAACTAAAGCCATTCCTGTGGCTCCGCCCAAAGAAAATTTTGACGGCAGCAAGAAAAAATGAATGCTTGCCGCAATCATTAACACTCCAATACTAATGTAAAGATATCTTATTAATTTGTCTTTCATATATTTATCCTCAAAAATTATTTAATACGGTACCCCTGTACCGCAAAAGCAAAACAGCTTTGGGAAACTCTAAAAAACGCATATTTCAGGTGCCTGATTATATCCAAAAAAAAATAAAATTACAATATAGGAATTTCTATATAGATAGCGGATGTTCCCTATTACGAAATTTTATAGAGAAACCGATTTTCGAGGATTGATGAATTTCCGCACTTTTGCAACTCTACGTAAAAATTGATTCCCGTATCCTCCGCACTCCGCACGTGAATAGTTGACTTTTTTGAGCTTATAATTATAATACTTTTTCAAGAGGTTATAATGATTGAAATTTGCAATGTTTCAAAAACGTACGGAAATTCAAAGGTCAAAGCCGTTGATAATATTTCTGTAACAGTTAAGAACGGAGAGATTTTCGGTTTTTTAGGACCGAACGGCGCAGGAAAAACTACGACCATAAAAATGATTACCGGAGTTTTAAATCCGAATGCAGGGAAAATAATTGTATCGGGAACCGATATCGCTGAAAATCCTATAGAAGCAAAACGAAAAATAGGTTATGTAACAGATAACCCCGAACTCTTTTCACAACTAAAAGCCGCAGAATATCTCAATTTTATAGGAGATGTTTACGAAGTCCCCAATGACACACGGCAAGAGCGGGTTGCAGAATATACCGAAATGTTCGGTATTAAAGACGCTTTAAACGGAAGTATCGGAAGTTTTTCTCATGGTATGAAGCAAAAACTTTTGGTTACGGCAAGTCTAATTCCCGACCCGGAAGTTTGGATATTGGACGAACCTATGGTAGGGCTTGACCCCAAATCGGCATTTCAACTAAAAGAGGTTATGCGCAAACGCGCCAATGCCGGCAAAGTCGTTTTCTTTTCGACACATGTTATGGAAGTTGCCGAAAAACTCTGCGACAGACTGGCAATTATAAACAGCGGTAAAATTATGTTTGAAGGTTCGCTGCAAGATTTACGCCAAAAACGCGGTGAAAACGGCTCTTTGGAACAGTTGTTTTTGGAGCTTACCGATGCGGTTTCTTCAGGCTTTGAAGATAAGGCGGAAAACACTTCTTTTATCCAAAATTAACAGGCAGGTTTTAGATGAAAGTTTTTTTTAAACTCGTTAAAATATATTTGGCATCGGTTTTCAGTTTAAAGAACCTAAAAGCTCAAATACAAAAGCAAAAAAAGAAAAATGGAGAAACCATAACAAAAAATTCCAAGGCAAAAATAATCGGTATTGTTTTTCTGTTTGTCATAATCTTTGCCGAATTTTTGTTTTTTTTCGGTATGTATGCATACGGATTATATGCTTACGCAAAAGAAGCTCATAATCTCAAACTTTTATTCGAACTATCGGCGGCACTTGTATCGGTTATCTCGCTTTTTTTCGGTTTTTTAGTTACGGCTTCAACATATTATATCGGAGAAATCGAAGAGCAATTTTTATCTATGCCGATAAAGCACCGTACTTTATTTTCAGCCAAATTTACGGCAAACACTATAAACAGCATCTTGGCATCTCTTGCCTTCTTCGGCGTATTAATGGTTATTTTCGGTATAAATGAAAACCCCCATTTTTTATTTTATATTTGGGGCGTTCTTTGTGCCGTTGTAATTCCGCTCCCGGTAATTGCTTTCTGTTATTTTTTCAATATCTTGTTAATGCGCTTTACTCGTTTTTTTAAAAACAAAAACGTAATTATGGGGATAAGCTCCGCAATAGGAATTATACTTTCGCTTGCATTTAACTATTTTATTCAGTCTATGCCCAATAATGAAGGATTTGACGCTCTTACGGAAAAAATAGCTTCGGGAGCAACAGGATTTGCACAATACGGTGTCTATTATCCGCCGGTACACCTTGTGGGCAAAATCTTAACGGAACCGAATTCAATAATTACGGTTTTATATCTTATTCTCCTTATTGCCGTATGCACCGCCTTACCTGTTCTTATTATATTCTTTATGTCCAAAATGTACTGCGATAGTTTAATCGGTTTCGGCGAAAAGAAAATAAAAAAACTTGATTCAAAAGAAGTTTCAGGCTATATCAAAAAAAATATAAAAACGCTTCCTCCGTTAGCAGCATATGTAAAAAGAGAATTCGTTATGATGAACCGGACACCTATTTACTTATTAAACGGACCTTTTACAATAATTTTCTTACCGATTTTATTCATTGTAATTTTTATTGCAAAAAACGGCAATTTCGATTCCATACCGCCTGTAGTATTGGATTTTATGAACGGAAATGCGGGCTTTGTTATTGCCGGTCTCATTGCAGGTGTTTTGGGTTCTATGAGTAATATCGCCGATACGGCTCTTTCACGCGATGCAAAATTTATTCCCGTAGTAAAAAGCCTCCCGATAGATATTCAAATGTATATGTATGCGAAATTAATTCATTCAATGATTTTTGCATTATTTGCAGTAATAATAGGAGTTGGTTTTATTGCATTTATTTTTAAATTCAGTCTTATAAATATTATCTTTGCATCTTTAACGGCACTGGTATTTTCAGGCGTACTCAATTTGCTGGCACTTTTTGTTGATACGGCTCATCCTAAATTACACTGGGATAATCCCGTAGCGGCAATGAAACAAAATACAAACGTGCTTTTTGTTATGCTTTTTAATTTTATAATTTTAGGGCTTTCATCTCTTGTCCTATTTTTCGCAATCAATGCCTATACGTGGGTTTTACTAATCTATTTTGTCTTTATTCCGGGTGCAATATTTGCCGTTCTCATAAAACCTTACGGGATTTATGCGGAAAAAAAGATGGCAGCAATTGAGCTGTAACAAGTAAAATTTAGGGGTATATATGCGCTCTTTTTTTAAGTTGACACCTGTATTATTACTTGCAGGTTTAATGATGATTTCAAATATTGAATCTCTTTCGCTATTATTCGGATTTAAACTGGATATTTTAATTATCGCTCCGATTGCGGTTTTATATGCCGTAGTTGTTGCGATGATTACCGACAAAATCAAATTTAACGATATTTTGAATTCGGCAATTGATAATGTAAAAGAAATGCAGCTAGTGTTTTTTATTTTAATGTTTGCCTATGCAATGGCTGATGCCTTTATGTCCACAGGAGTAGGGGCATCAATAATTACACTCAGTTTAAAAATAGGCATTTCGGCAAAAACAGTTGCAGTTGCGGCTTTTTTGGTTTCCTCCGTTTTATCGGTTGCAACCGGAACCTCATGGGGAACATTTGCTGCCTGCGCCCCCATTTTCTTATGGATGACGCACATTCTCAGCGGAAATATGGTTTTAAGTCTGGCAGCTATTGCAGGCGGTTCCTGCTTCGGCGATAATCTCGGTTTGATTTCAGATACTACAGTGGTAAGCTCAGGCATTCACAATGTCGAAGTAACCGACAGAATGAAAAACCAAGGGCTTTGGTCTATATTCTGTCTCGTCCTTGCCTGCATAACATTTTTCATCGCAGGTCTAAACCTGCCCGGCGATTTTGTTTCTCCAGCCAAAGCTATCGAAGCAATCCCTGCCGAAGTCTGGACAAAACTGCAAGAAGAAAAACCCGTAGCCGTTGACCTCTTGCATCAAGTCCAAAACGGAGTGCCCGTTTATATGGTTATCCCCCTAATTCTCGTCATAGGCATTGCGCTAAAAGGCTTTTCTACCCTGCTTTGTCTCGGCGCCGGAATTGTCTCCTGCTTTATCTTAGGGCGATTTGCCGGAACCGTATCGGGGCTTATTTCATATTTCGAGATAATTTACAACGGCTTTGTAGGTGCCGGTTCATGGGTTATCATCATGATGATGTGGGTTGCGGCTTTCGGCGGTATAATGGCAAAAATGGACGCTTTTAGGCCGCTGTCAAATCTTGCCGTTAAACTTTCGCGTAATGTCCGCCAACTTATGTTTTGGAACGGTATTATTTCGCTTTTAGGAAATGCCGCCCTCGCTGATGAAATGGCTCAAATCGTTACGGTCGGACCTATCATAAAAGACATCACCAATGAAAACGTCGAAGGCAGCGAAAATGCCATGTATCTTCTCCGCTTACGCAATGCAACCTTTTCTTCCGCCTTGGGAATTTTCGGCTCGCAATTAATTCCTTGGCACGTATACTTAAGTTTTTTTGCAGGCATTGCCGGCACGGTTTACCCTCTAGCCCAATTTACTCAAACGCAAATCATCCGCTACAATTTTATGGCTCACATTGCCGTCATAACAATTCTTTTGTTTACGCTTTTTGGTTTTGACAAAATATTTCCGAAGTTCGGTATTCCCTCAGAACCTGCCGTAACATTAAAAAAGTATTCTAAAAAATAAAATTCGGGCGTTCCGGTTTGTTTTCTTCCCGAAAACAAACCGTCGGGCTTTGCGGGGCTCCGGCTTTCCGCCTGCGGTATTTTTGCACACAGATAGTGTGCAAAAATGTACTGCCGAATTGTTTTTGAAAAAACAATTCGGCACCCCTCCAATCCCTAACGCAGCATCTCTTCTACATCATACTCACCGGATCACAATCGATTTCAATATAAATACCCGAAAGCGACTTATATTCTCTTATAAATTTTTCGGCGGCTTCCCGAATCAACGGAAAATTATCCGAGCGCAAAATAATTTGAAGCCTGTAATTCCCCGAAATCATCGAAAGTATACACTCTGACGGACCCATAATTTCCGCACCGACAGGGATAAGTTTTTTTAAAATAGCAGCGGCTCCATCGGCAGCGAGCTCGGCTTTTTTTAAATCCTTGCTTCTAAAAACAAGCCGTATAAGACGCTTAAAAGGCGGAAAATCCAAGAGTTTTCTCTGGGTAAGTTCATACTCATAAAAAGCCGCTCCGTCATTATTTTTTGCGCAAACAATAGACGGATGCTCCGGGCGTAAGGTTTGGATAATTACCAACCCGTCGCCGCTATATCTTCCGGCTCGCCCTGCCGCCTGCGTAATCAGCGAAAAGCCCCGTTCCGCAGCGCGGAAGTCAGGCATTTGAAGCCCCGTATCCGCCATAACAATGCCGACAAGCCGCACTTTCGGAAAATTTAATCCTTTGGCAATCATCTGTGTCCCTAAAAGAATGTCTATTTTTCCCGCACGGAAGTCTGTTAATATGCTTTCAAGATTTTTCGCGTTTGCAACCGAGTCGGTATCAAGACGGGCAATACTGCAATCGGGGAATGTGCGGCGCACTTCTTCTTCAATAAATTCCGTACCGAAGCCTGCATAGCCTATATCCAACGACTTACATTCAGGACATGCATTAGGAGGAGGTGCTTGCATTCCGCAATAATGACATTTCATAACCCCCTCTTTTTTATGAAACGTCATCGGCACAGAGCAGTTTTTACACAGCATTTCATAACCGCAGGTTCTGCATTTAAATAAATGCGAAAAACCGCGCCTGTTTAAAAAAAGAATTGTCTGCCTATTTAAGTTTTTCGTTTTTCGTATTTCTTCTATTAAGTGCGCCGTCAATGCCCCCCTCGTACCTGCAAGATTTTCAATTTGAATTTGGGGCAGACTGCCTCCTGCAAGCCGTTTTGTTAATGCGAGGCTTTTAATTGTACCGGTTTTAATCATATTCCATGCCTCAAGGGATGGAGTAGCGGAACCCATTACAAGAGGGCAGGAATGTTTTAACGATAAATACATTGCTGTTTGCCTTGCATGATACCTAGGAGCCGACCCCGACTTGTAGGAACTGTCATGTTCTTCATCAATGATAATAAGGCCTATTTTTTCTGCCGGCGCAAAAACGGCACTCCTCGCCCCTACTACCATAAGTGCCTCACCGCGTTTTATCCGCATCCACTGGTTCAGCCGTTCACTGCCGGTAAGCCCGGAATGTAAAACAGCCGCCTTGCCGCCGAAGCGGGTTACGGCAGCTTGTATCACCTGATGTGTTAAGCCGATTTCAGGCACAAGATAGATTACCGTTTTGCCCTGTTTAATAACGGCTTCGGCAGCCTGTAAAAATACTTCGGTTTTACCTGAACCTGTAAGCCCATACAAATAAAAAAAATCACTTTTTTGCGATTGGACAATTTTATCTACCGCGCTTTTTTGTTCTTCCGAAAGCATCAATGCAGAAGCCGTCCTTTCTTCTTCATTTATACGCAAATTTTCAAAACTTGCCTCGCGTTTGCCCGACGGCAAAATTGCCGATAGAGCTTCCCCGAAACTGCAAATATAAAATTTAGAAATCCATGCGGCAAGTTCTATTTGCGCTTTACCGAAAATCGGAACCTTATCTACAATGCGGCTTACAGGTTTTATTTTATCTTCCGAAACGGGCAGACCTTTGTCAAGCTCATCGGATTCTCCTATAATAAAGCCGATTAAATTCCGTGAACCGAATTTTACCGAAGCCCGTTTTCCTATTAACGAGTCTCCTGCGTCTTCAATATTTTTATAGGTAAAAGTTTGATACACGGGGAGGTTAAAACTTAACCTAAGCCATCGAGCCATTAAAGCCTGCCTTTAATTCTTTTAGTTCATCGAGTTTCGCGCGGAATAGTTTTAAGTCTTCCCATGCAGGACGTTTTAAATTTATATCCCGAAGTAACGCACTAGGATGATATGTTGCCATGAGAGGAATACCCGCATACTCCAAAAACTTCCCGTGCATTTTGCCGATACCCTCGCTTGTTTGCAATAAATTTTGAAGAGCTACACGTCCGACTATTAAAATCGCTTTGGGTTTTATAGCGGCAATCTGTGCATCGATAAAATTTCTGCATGCGGCGGTTTCATCGGGCTGGGGGTCGCGGTTATTCGGCGGCCGGCATTTTACAACATTAGCGATGTAGCAATTTTTTGTACGGAATAATTGTATTGCCGCAAGCATTTTATCCAACAGCTGCCCGGCTCTTCCCACAAAGGGCCGTCCTTGCATATCTTCATCAGCTCCGGGTCCCTCGCCTATTACCATAACGTCAATACCGCAAAATGCCTTTACATACTCAGCCGATTGTAAGGCGGCTTTACTAAGCTCAGCGGGTCCTTCACCCGGCACAACATTTTTTCGGCATTCGCAAAGGCGGCAGGCATTACACACTGAAATCTGCGCATATACTTCCTGCAATTTTTGAATTCGGTTTTGCACACTTAATGTTTCGGCTTTTTGCAGTTGTGCAGTCAGACATCCCTGCTCCGGCTGACGCTGCATATCAGTTTGCACCTCTTGCGGAATAACTTGTTCAAGGGGGCAATCATCGGAAAAATCAAGTTCAGCTTCTTCCTGCTTAAAACCGGAAAAATAAGCCGAAGCCGTGAGGAAAAATTTATATAAGGTTTTCTTTTCTTCCGCATTCATAAAATATGTATGTTTCTTATTGTTGCGGTTTTGTTTCGTTTTTACTTTGAAGCTCCCGCAAAGCCTTTAAGGTTTCAGCAGCATCATTCCGTGCAACTGCTAAAAAGTCAATCAACTCAGGGTACTGTTTTAAAAGCTCGCCCCAATTTTTCATTTCATCCATCCTGAATTTTTGAACGGCGTTTTTTCTTCCCTCGGCAGTTGTCAATTCGGCAAGCATTTCACTTTTACTTTTTTCGTAATTTATATATGCTTCCCGCATTGCCGTATATAAATTTAAATCGGGTATTACAATATCTGAAGAAAGTTTTATACTATTTACAAGAATTTCAGTGTCTAGCTTTTGCCTGAGGCTTTCTGCAATTTTTTCTTGAAAGGTACCTTGCTGAAATTGTATCTTTTTATATTCTTCAGGATTTTGAATAAAATAGTTAATACATTCATTTGACGATTTTTGAGCGGCTTCTTCAACCTTTCCCCGTACATACGAATCCAAATCAGTTTGAAGTTTTATACTTCCGGTTTTTACAATATCAATGAGATTTGCCGGGTTTATTGAAGCCGAAACACTTATGCCGTATTTCCAGTTAAAGTCTATCTTTCTTTCCATTATGATACTAAACTTTTCGGAAGCAGGGAGAATGCCCTCAGTTTTATACTCTATTTCCTGCGGAGCTAAATTAAAAACGAGAATCTTTGCATTTGTCGGAACAAGCCGTTCCCACCGCCACATAAATTCACCGGGCATAATAAGCTTAGAATAATAGCCGCCCGATTTTGAAAGCATTACTCCATAATTTCCGGCAGGAACTGCAAACTGCATCCATCCGAAGAAAAATACCGTACCGCCTAGTATTATCAAAATAAAAAATAAGATAAAGAATTTTTTCATAGGGAATATAATAGCACAATATGCTGTATTTTTCAATAAGCACTCTGTTTTTGTTTTACAAAAACAGGATATACATTGTAAGAGGTATTGCCGGCTATTATCGATTTGAGGGAAAGCTCTGATGTAAGCGATGCTGAAAAAGATAAACTGCGCCGTAAAAAGTATAGTTTAAATTTACAACACTTGCTTAAAAAACCGCAACAACTGCAGAACAAACTTATTTCAATGGCGATGAAGCAGACTATATAACTACGGTTAGATTTTTACGTGAGTAAATACGGTACGGCACTATGTAATAATAAATTTAAAAAACAACTTTACATAATCCGCTCTTGCTTATATTTTCGATAAATTCAGGATATGTTATGTTTATACATTCAGCGTCTTTTATTATACAAAAATCTTCATGTTTACTAATTCCTGCCGAAACCGCAATAAGCATCATTGCAATTCTGTGGTCGCCGTAAGAAAAAACTTTAGACGGATGAAGATTTTTTCCGCCGCTGCCGTTAATAATTAAAAAGTCTTTGCCCTCTTCTATTTCAGCACCAAATTTGCGCAATTCGGAACAAATTGCGGCAATTCTATCGCATTCCTTAAAACGGCATATCGCTATATTGGTAAACATCGTTTTACCGCGTGCAAAGCATGCTATTGCCGATAAAGCGGGAAGAGAATCCGGCATAGAAGATAAATCGAATTGTCCGCCTTGCAGTTTATTCAAAGACGGTAAAACTCTAAGTTCTTTTTTACTTTTATTATAGTATATTTCCGCATTCATTTTTTTTAAAATATGAATAATACCGCAATCCCCTTGTACATCACAAATATCCATATTTTTCAGTTTCATTTTTGAATTTGAAACGAGAGCTGCTGCAATGGGAAAAGCGGCACTTGACCAATCTGAGGGAATGGTTTTTGTAAATTCGGTGATGTTTTGCCCGCAAGGAATTTCAAAATTTTTAAAATTTGAGGAAACCTTTAACGTAATGCCGCATAATCTTAACCATTCTACCGTCATTTTAAGATACGGAAGCTCACCTGCCGTTTTTAAATGAATACTAAGTTTACGTTTATGAAATACGGAAGAAATTAAAAGCCCCGTAATAGGCTGGGAAAAATCTCCATTAAGCATAAGCACCGTATCGGCAGCAAAAGCCGCAATATCCCTGCCGAAGACTTTTAAAGGAGCACTTTTTTTGTCCGTTAAAAATTCATATTTTATTCCAAGCGCATCATATATTTCAGTAAGAGGCAACACGGGGCGCTTTGATATGGATGCATCTCCCGTCAATATAAAATGCACAGGAATTGCAGAAAGTATAATTCCCAAAAAATAGAATAGCGACCCAGAATTGCCGGAATTTACCGTAAAGGGTTCTCCGCCGGATACGCTTTGCCTTTCGCATAAAAACCGTCTTATTCCTCCCGCAGGAGGAATAACCCGCGCAGAAGACGAACCGTTTACATGCTTAAAAATGTTAATTTTTACACCTAACATCTTCAAAACCGAAACGGCTGATTCAGTATCTCCGCTTATTAAGAGATTTTTAATTAGAGACGGCTTTTCAGCAAGAGCTGCTAAAATCAACGCCCTTATCGAATGGCTCTTTGACGGCGGAACAATAAAATCCGTTATGTAATGCTCACCTGTACTCTCCGGACTATTATTTTTTATGCGTAAAAACATTCCATTTTTTAAATTTAAAACTTTTCATTAGGATAATGTTCGTGAACATAATCTGACCACTCGTGATCTTCTTGACCTATATGCTGAAGGAGCCATTTGCCCAAGAAATTATAAAATTCTATCCCTGCTTCCATATCTCCCGATGCAAGATCTTTTAAATTTGCATTTATTGTCTTTATAAATTCAGCATGAATTTTTGAATGCTGTTCAAAATAGGGACATTTGTATTTTGAAATTATTTTTTCCTCTTCAAAAAAATGATACTGAGTATAATCCGATAACTCTTTTAAAACTTTTCCGATATTTAAACTATATTCCTTTTGCGGACGTTTTAATAAAGCGGCAAAGTCTTTGATAATAAGCAATAATTTTTTATGATGCAAATCTATACAATGATAGCCTACACTGAGGGCATCTTCCCATGCGTATTCAATAATTTTAACCATAGGGAGCATTGTATCAGACGGCATTATAACAGTCAAGTACGCACAGAGAATATCTTTTTTAATTGGTAATTATCAATTACACATTACCAATTAGTCCGGCACTTCCGCTTCTTTTTTGCCTAACTCCTTGCATCTGCTCCGCCTATTTGCAAAAAAGCTAACTCTTATAAAGCCTCTATTTCCTCAACGGAAAGTCCAGATATTGTGCAAATATCACTAATCGGATAATTCCTACCTTTCATCAACTTTGCCGTTTCGAGAGCTTTTTGATATGAGCCTTCGGAAATGCCTTTTTCAATGCCTTGCTTAATGCCTCTTTCAATACCTTGCTGTATTCCAATCATTAGGCTTTCTTGTCTCTGTACGGCAATGTCCGTATCATAATCATATTCCGCTACTAGCATATTTATTACCTCCCGTGATTTCCTCTGTAAGTATTCTTTTAAGATGCCTTTTTCTATACACATTTTTACCGCATTGGTAAAGCCGTTTTCACGGTCAACTTGTGTTTGCTTTCTTACCTCTTCTACAAAAAGGCTGTATTCTTCAAGCGGTTTGCACGCAGATAAAACTTTGTTTGCTTTGTCAGTGTTGATATTGATCACCCGTACCGTAAGTTCAAGCGGCACCTGTTCAGGCTTTGTTATAAACGCGTCCGACAGTTTTAGAATTGTACTTTCAGGATAATCTTCCTTCCCATTGTAAAAGACGTAAAATTCAGGTGTAGGTATTTTTGATAGCTTTCTTAAATACCTATCGGTAGGTGCTTGCAGTTTTTCATAGATCCTGGCTATGTATTCTAAAAAACGCAAGGGCATATTTTCGTTTATCGTAGACTGATGTTCAGCTAATACGATGATTTTACCATCTACAAGGCAGGAAACATCGTTTATTATGTTCATGTACATAACGTTTTCAAGCCGTATATTTTCTACAGGACAAGACATTTGCAGGTTTGTTCCGTGCAAAGCATTATACAGCGATAAAAAATTCTCCTTAGCCCTTTCGTCTTCACTGAACAAATCGACAAATACTGAATCCTTATATTTTCTATTTGAAGTAGTCATAAACTTTTCCCCCGCACCTTGTATTATAACATATCTTCAGCAATTTTAAAAGAGAATATCTTTTTTAATGTCAATTATCCATTACACATTATCAATTAGTCCGGCACTTCCACTTCTTCTTTGCCTCCGTCTGGGATTTGTTAAACTCATGGCGACGGCTTCCCCTATTTTCAAAAGCCCTTTCAGTACTGCCCATGATGTGCCTGATTTATACCTATCACCATATTGCATAATCCATAAAAAAGCGGTATAATTAGCGGATATAATCGGATTTGCTTTTTGCAATTCCGGTTTATTGAGTGCATGCTATAACCATACACTTTAAAATCTTTTTTCAGGAGTTTTAAGTACGAATGTATAAGCCTGTAGATCCTAAAGTTGATTTTGCAAGACAAGAAGAAGCTGTTTTAAAATTTTGGGAGGATAATGATATTTTTAAAAAATCCGTTTCGGCACGGGACGGCAAGAGCGATTATGTTTTTTTTGACGGACCTCCTTTTGCCACAGGGCTCCCGCATTTTGGGCATTTTGTTCCCGGCACGATAAAAGATATTATTCCCCGCTATAAAACAATGAAAGGCTTTAGAGTGGAACGGAGATTCGGCTGGGATTGCCACGGACTTCCTGTTGAAAACTTAATTGAACAAGAACTTGGGCTTAATTCTAAAACCGAAATTGAAAAATACGGCATTGATAAATTTAACGAAGCCTGCCGAGCAAGCGTTCTCCGCTATGTTAAAGAATGGAAGCGGACGATTACCCGTTTAGGCCGTTGGGTCGATTTTGAAAATGATTATAAAACTATGAACCCTGATTTTATGGAATCCATCTGGTGGGTTATGAAAAGCCTCCACGATAAGGGGCTTTTATACGAAGGCTATTATATTCTTCCCTATTGTCCCCGCTGTTCAACCGTGCTTTCAAATCATGAGTTAAACTTAGGCGGTTACAAAGATGTACACGATCCGGCAATTACCGTCCGCTTTAAGATTCTTCCGCCCGTAAAAAATTCTGCTGCAGGAAAAACATTTGCAAACCGCTTCGGTACAAATGACTTGCCCGAAAATACCTACCTTTTGGCATGGACAACTACGCCGTGGACACTGCCGAGCAATTTAGGGCTTACCGCAGGGGCAGACATTGAATATGCTTTAATTGAATACGAAGATGCTTACTACATCATAGCGGTGCCGCGTCTTGAAGCCTATTTTCCGAAAGAAGAAAACAAACCGCAACAGAAAAAAGCTGCTCCGTCCGAATACAAAATAATATGGAAGAAAAAAGGAGCCGAACTTGAGGGCTTACGTTATGAGCCGCTGTTCCCTTATTTTAAGCAGCTTGCAGCAGATGAAAACGGTGTGAATCCGGAAGCAGGAAGCGGCGCGTTCCGCCTGCTTCTTGGAGACTTTGTTACTACCGAAGACGGAACGGGAATCGTACATACGGCACCGGGCTTCGGTGAAGACGATAACCGCGTGTTCAAAAATTCGGGCGTGCCGACGGTGTGCCCCGTTGATGCAGAATGTAAATTCACTGCCGAAGTAAAAGACTATCAAGACGTATTTGTAAAAGATGCCGACAAGCAAATTATTGACCGGCTTAAAGCCGAAGGGAAACTCTTTAAACGGGATCAAATACTGCACGCATATCCGCATTGCTGGCGATGCTCCAGCCCCTTAATCTATCGGGCGGTTGCAAGCCGGTTTGTTTCTGTCGAAAAAATAAAAGAAAAAATGCTCAACGCCAATGCTCAAATTTTTTGGCAGCCTGACCACATAAAATCCGGCCGTTTCGGAAAATGGCTTGAGGGGGCACGCGACTGGGCAATCAGCCGCAACCGCTATTGGGGCAACCCGATACCGATTTGGAAATGCCCGGACTGCGGCACCACAATTTGTGTGGGAAGCCGGGCAGAATTAAAAGAATTATCGGGCGTATATCCTGAAGATATGCACAAACACTTTGTCGATAAAATCACAATTCCGTGCAAAAACTGCGGCGGTACAATGAAGCGGGTGCCGGAAGTTTTAGACTGTTGGTTTGAATCGGGATCTATGCCGTATGCACAGCAGCACTATCCCTTTGAAAATAAAGAAAAATTTGAAAAAAACTTTCCCGCAGATTTTATCTCGGAAGGTTTGGATCAAACCCGCGGTTGGTTTTACACTTTGACGATTTTAGCTGCAGCCTTATTCGATAAACCCGCTTTTAAAAACTGCATTGTAAACGGATTGGTACTTGCCGAAGACGGAAAGAAAATGTCAAAATCACTACGCAATTTTACCGACCCGAATAAAGTCATCAGCCAATTCGGTGCGGATGCCCTCCGTTTATTCTTAATGAATTCAAATGTCGTAAAAGCTGACGACTTAAAATATTCCGATGAAGGAGTCCGAGATGTTCTTAAAGGAATTTTAATTCCGTTTTGGAACAGTTACAGTTTCTATGTAACCTATGCAAACATAGACGGCGTAGTACCGCCTGCCGGAGTAAACTCGGATAGTGCGGATTCGGGGCTTGAAAAATTGATAAGCAGTTTAAATAATCCGCTTGACGCATGGATTTTATCGGTAACCGAAAAACTCGTGCAAGATGTAACGGCTGCCTTGGATAATTATGATTTATCGCAAGCCGTTCCTCCATTGGTAGAATATATTGACTTATTGAATAACTGGTACATTCGCCGCTCGCGCCGCCGCTTTTGGAAAAGTGAAAACGACAGCGATAAGACGCAAGCCTATGAAACGCTCTATCGGGCATTAAAAAAATTCTCGCTAATTGCCGCTCCCGTAATTCCCTTTATAACGGAAGCAATATGGCAAAACCTTAAAACCGAAACGGATGCACCCTCAATTCATTTAGCTTCGTATCCCGAATATAACAAAAATATCCGCAATACTGCATTGGAATTTAAAATGAAGACGGTGCAAAAAGCCGTGTCGATGGGGCGGGCATTGCGGTATCAATTCAATTTGAAAATTAGACAACCGCTCAAGGCGGTAGAAATTGTAACCCGTAATACGGAAGAAAAAAAAGTACTTTTAGAAATGGAAGAAAGCATTATCGAAGAGCTGAATGTCAAAGAGGTTATCTTCCATGAAAAAGAAGATGAACTTGTTGAATATTCTGCAAAGGCGAACTTCCGTATACTCGGTAAAGAACTCGGTTCTTCAATGAAAAAAGCCGCTTCCATTATCGAAGCGATGAACTCCGAAGAAATACGGAATATTCTTGAAGGTTCTACGCTGAGCATTGACATCGACGGTAAAACGGTAGAAATTACTGCAGAAAAGATAATCGTCAACCGCATTGAAAAGGCTTCGCTCAAAGTGGTCAACGAAGGTACGCTCACCGTCGGCTTAAATACGGAGCTGACGGAAGAACTTATTATGGAAGGCTTTGTGCGGGATTTAGTCCGCGGTATTCAAAATTTACGGAAAGACTGCGGCTTGGAAGTTACCGACAGAATTAATCTTTTTGTTTCTGCTTCAGAAAACACGGCGGACAAAGTAACTTTGAAAAAAGCTTTTGCGATGTTCCGCGACTACATCTCGGAAGAAACGCTTGCCGTTTCCGCCGAATGGCTCGAACCCTCTGCGATGAAATCCGCTTGTGCTTCCGGTAAACAAAATACGGCTTCCGTTGAAGCGGGAATGCAAATATGGGAAATAGGGCTTCACCGTCATTGTTAAAGACTAAAAAATGTTAAGGAGGTAAAAGTTTTATTATGATAAAAAAAAGTTGGCTGCATATTGCAGTATCATCAGCTGGGTTAGCCTTGTCATTTATTGTTTTACAAGTATTTATTAAGTCGATACTTTGGGCAATTCATTATTCACAATTTCCTCAGTCACTCGGTCTTCCTGACAGCTATATTTATCTTTCGGTAGGTATTGCAATTAGCGTAATGGTAGTTTTTATAATTATAGGGCAATATCATCTTTCTAATTATGAATTTTTAAGCTTTAGGAAATATAATGTACTGTTTTTAATAAAAATTATAATTTTCAATTTATTTATTGTATGCGGTGTCCGGCTCTTAAAAATTTATTATTATGATATGCAATTCGACACCATATATGCACAATATGGAACAGCCTTTATTATGCTTCCGGTTGCAGGTGAAATAATTTGCAGGGGGATTATATACAATCAGTTAAAATGCAAGATGTCAATATCATCGGCGATAGTAGTAAGTTCTCTTTTAACCGCAATAGCATCTATTTTTGTAATTCCCAATCAAGATATTTTTGCAGCACTGCTTGTATTTACAGCGAGTATAGTATACGCATATTGTTATGAAAAAACAAACACGATATGGTATGCTATTATCCTGCATGCGATAGGTAATATAGGTTGGTTCGTATTTCAGCTTTCATCAAATAAAATTTGCATTATCGGTTTTACGGTTTTATCTATAGTTACAATCGGCATCATTGCACGCGGTATGCTTGAAACTAAAAAAACTGCTCCTGTACAAATTAAAAAAATTGTCATTCAACTATTTTTATTCCTTGTCTGTAGTGGTATAATTGTTTTAATTGGAAAATATCCAACCGCTCAATTAAAGCAGAAAATGAAATATGCAAAAGCCGTAGTTAATTCCGAAGATAATACATATAAAAATTTAGTGGATGCTACAAAAATAATACCGCCGCAAACCGGAATTGTCGGAAGTGCCGCTAATTATTTAATAGGTGCCGAAAAATACTGGTATGGAGTTTTTATTAAAGACAGAACCGTTACGCTAAGTCCATACTGTATTGCAAAATATGAAGTAACCTATAATTTATGGAAAAAAGTGTATGATTGGGCAATTGACGGCACTTCGCATTCCCCTTATATTTTTTCAAATCAAGGATATCCCGGCTTTAGTATTTTTGACATATCTCCCAAAACCAGATATTATCATCCGGTAACATTTGTTTCATGGGCTGATTGTGTCGTTTGGTGCAATGCATATACTGAAATGAAAAACGGTTCTGATGCGGAATGCGTTTACCGAATGAATAAAACAGATAATACTGTTTTTCGCGACGCAACAAATATGGAAGCATATACTCAGCTTTATTTTGATAGAACTAAAAAGGGCTATCGCCTTCCGACGGAAGCCGAGTGGGAATATGCGGCGCGATGGCAAGGAAAAGATCCTGAAGGAGCTGCAAATTATGGGGAAGTTTTTTTGATAAATCTTGACAATCCCAGCGGTTCAAAACACAAGTGGAATAATCCTTATGTAACCGATGTAAAAAGTTGGTCCTTATTCAATAGTTCGGATGGAACTAAGCAGGTAGGAAAAAAAGAAGCAAATGCATTCGGTTTGTACGATATGAGCGGTAATGTTTGGGAATGGTGTTTTGACTGGTATGAAGAGATAAAACCCGGCATAGCTGAAAATCCGGCGGGTCCTGCAACGGGAGAATTCAAATCTGTCCGCGGCGGAAGTTGGAATTTTGATGTAAAAAATATATCGGTCGGTGTAAGATATGCGTGGAAACCGAATTATGTGAACAAAGGACTAGGCTTTAGACTGGCGTGGAATTTAGACAGTGATTTTTGAATGAGGTGATATGATCGGCAGGAATATGTTCTATGGACCGGCAAATAAAATATACCGAAATATTTTTGCCGGAAATGTTTTGACCGATTTAAAAGAGGATACGCTTTTAAAAATGCCGATTGTTACACAAGGTGAAAAAATCCTTGCACCTATAAAAGAGCAAACGGAGACCGGATATATAAAACAAAGCAATTTTTTTACGGAATTGGAGCTGCCGCAAGGAGAACTCTCATCAGCTATTCTATCTTTTTTAATGACCTCCGAAAGAGGTTTAACGGGAAATTCTGCAGAAAAAATATTTTCATTTTTGCGGAATACAAAAAACGATAAAAAGAAAGCCGTCTTTTCAGCGGGACTTTTAGAAAACAAGGGCATTGAATTAAAGGAAGATATTTTTAAAAAAGTTTACTCCGCACTTTTCAGTGAAGATTATGAAGACGGCAATTTTGAAAAAAAAGACGGTTCCGGACAAAATATATTTGCAGTAAAAACGGAGACGCAAAATTTTGCTGAAGACAAAGAAGCGCAAAATTCTATTTTTGAATTATTAAATCATAAACAATCGGGAGGATTGCACTGGCTTGTTTTTCCGTTTGAAAAAGACATAGGCACTGTAACAGCCGACGGTGTACTCGCCATATTGCTTGACCTCAATTTAAAGACCTACCGCCGCATAGCCGTACGCTGCGCCGCCCAAAATGAAAAATGGGTTTTTATGCTGAAAGAAAAACAATTCTGTTTTAAATGTGAAAATATTTCTTTCTCCAAAAAAGAAATAGCCGCACTGGAAGAATTATTTTCCGCTTGCCTTGAAAAAAATGGCATCGCAGGAATTACGGTAAAATACGGAATAATCGACGATGAAATTTTACCCGTCAATTTAAAAGTTTAAAGGCTTTTATCTTGCCTTTTTTTTTAATTTGACTTATACTTACCGATATTCGGAATTATCTGATGGAGGGTTATATGCCTTGGAAAGTTATTTATTTTTTATGTATCGTTTTAGCTTTTGCTTTATTTGCCGGTTTTAATATGCACAATGCCTGCAATGTTTCTCTTCTTTTTTATACGATAGAAAATGTACCCGTATATGTTATAAACTTATTTTCATTTTTAGTAGGAATAATATTAACGGTTCCGTTTTTTTGGGGAAATAAAAATAGAAAAAAATCGATAAAACAAATTCAGAATTCCGTATCGGCAGAGAGTGAAGTTTTAGGAATAAAAAAAGTAGATTTAAAACCACAAAAACAATTTCGGTTTTGGAATAAGAAAAAAACTTCCAATTCTTCAGCTGCCGGAGAAACGTTTCCTGTTTCCGAATAAATAAGGCATAAACTTTGTGCGGTATTTTAAATATTTAACGGGCGTTTACGGTTTTTGTTTCTGCTTTTTTATTTGCTTTATCCCGCAGGTTTTATTTTGTGAAAATGAACTGCCGCCTAATGTACAAAAATTAATTGAAAAGGCTTTTACAAAAAATACTCAAGAGACAGTTATTGCCTTTATTAAAAACGGAATTGAAAATTTTAAAACATCCGGCGAGAAAATTTCCGGGCTGCTTATTCTTGCAGATTATGAAGAGCGCTGCGATTTATTTTCGGACGCTGTAAGTCACTATTTACAAGCTACCGATATTGCTGCTAAACCCGAAAAACAAATTTTAATAAAAGCCTTAGGTGCTGCCGTCTTAGCCGATGATATTGTAAAGGCTATAGAACTTTCTCAATTTTTACAGGGGCTTGTACAATATCCGCTTTCGGAAGAAGATGCAAAAATTATAATTTATTCCGAATGGGTGAAATTAAAATCTTATGAAGAAGGTTCAAAAGAATTTTCTCAAGTCATTCTATCATTAAAAAAATATGTTACCGATTTGACTTTTGAAAAATTTCATCCTGCACTTCTTTTAACGCTTTGGTGGATTGAAGACGATAAAAAAGCTGAAAACACTCTTTTAAAAAAATTTCCCAACAGTATCGAGGCAGGTATTGTAAAAGGCGAAACTATTTTATCGCCGAAAACTTTTTGGTATTTGCTTCCGCGTAATTACTCCTTTATAAAAAACTCAACGGAAATAAGTGCCTCAATTCCAAACAGAGCTGAAAGTTCTAAAAAAGACACTGCAAATTCTTCTAAAATTAAATTTTATCAAACCGGTTTTTTTAAAACTGAAAATTATGCAAATGCGCTTTCCGATGAATTAACAAAAAAAGGTTTTACCGCATCGGTAAAAAAAGAAGAAAGAGCTTCCGGAATTTTTTATTCCGTATTAGTTGCGGCAGATAAAAATGGAGACGTTCAGCTTAGATTAAAACAAGAGGGGTATGAGGCTGTTGCCGTATTTGAATAAATTATGAAATTAGATTTATATATTGATAAAGACGGTCAAAGGTTGAGGTGCGGTTATACAACCGGAAGCTGTGCCGCCGCCGCCGCAAAAGCCGCCGCTGTTATTCTTAAAAATAATTCTTTTGACTCTTTAAAAAATGAAACCATAAAAGAAGCACTTCATTCTATAAAAATAAATACACCCGCCGGATATGTTTTGGATTTACCCGTAGAAAAGCTGCATTTAGGAACATCTGACGACGGCCGTCAGTTTGCCGTTGCGGCGGTTCAAAAAGATGCAGGAGATGATCCGGACAGCACCGACGGCATTTTTATTTATGCAAAAGTTTTTGCAGCCGATGACGGTAAAGTTAAAATTGACGGCGGAGAAGGAATAGGGAGAATTACAAAAAAAGGTCTGTTTGGCGAAGTGGGAGAAGCCGCGATAAATCCTGTTCCGCGAAAAATGATAGCGGAAGAGGTATTACAAATTTTACCGG
This sequence comes from uncultured Treponema sp., assembly GCA_938045195.1. GTDB lineage: Bacteria > Spirochaetota > Spirochaetia > Treponematales > Treponemataceae > Treponema_B. The sequence continues at coordinate 6,584 of CALINC010000139.1, read as the reverse complement.
CTGGAGCGGAAGTTATTATTTTTTCTCCTGAAGGAAAAGAAATAGGAAAAAAAACATTTAATAAAAATATAGGAGTTGAAGGCGGTATTTCCATAATCGGTACAAAAGGAATTGTTTATCCAATGAGTGAAGACGCTATTAAAAAAACGATTTATATGGAAATAGACGGAATTGCAGAAAACTGCGGTACTAATTCAATTCTTTTTGTTCCCGGAAACTACGGGGAAAAAATTGCAGAAGAATTAAATTTAAACTTGCCTGCCGTTAAAATTTCAAATTATGCAGGCGACAGTTTATCTTACGCTTATTCCAAAGGTTTTAAAAATATTACGCTTTTGGGACATATCGGAAAATTTGCAAAACTTGCAATCGGTATTTTTAATACGCACAATAGAACTGCCGATACCCGTATGGAAGCCTTTGTGTATTATCTTGCCTTAAAAGGCGTTAAAAAAGAAATATTACAAAAGGCAAATTCTTTTTTAACTGCGGAAGAATGTTTTAATTTTCTTATTGAACAAAATTTGCAATACATTATACACGACATGGAATGCGGTGCAGAAGAACGCATAAAAAAATATTTAAAAGATGAGGATATAAAAATTACCGTCTTAATTTATTCAATGAAACACGGTAGAAATTTTTAAAAGCAGTTTTCGTTCAGGGTTTATTTTCTTGCAATTAACACCATCGTTCTTGCTTTTTCGTTATACGGTGAAAAATCAAAATCACCGTAAATTTCTACTGAAGAAAAACCGCTCATAAGAATAAGGCTTTTTAATTCGGAGGCGGAATAAAGCCGTTGCGTGTAAGTATGGTCGGCTTTTCTGCCTTGTTCATCATAGAGAATCCAGCGGGATTTTAAGCCTTCCCATGCACCTTCAATCGAATATTCCGTAAGCACGGTAAAACCGCCACGCTCAAACCATTCGCCTTCGGTAAAATCTCTAACTGCAATTTCTTTACCCGTCATTTCCAAAATAAACCAGCCGTTTGGTTTTAAAGATTGTGCAATGTTTTTGATTATTTGCATATCTTCTTCAACTGTATTGCAATAGCCGAAACTGGTATATATGCTTATCGCAGCGTCAAAGGCTTCGGGGCGGACAAATTTGCGTAAATCTCCATGTATGAGTTCTATGTCTACATTTTCATCTTGCGCGGAATCCATCGCTGCATTTAAGAATGGACGTATTAAGTCTATGCCGGTAACTTTTGCTTTGCGTATTGCAAGCTCAATTGAAATGCGGCCAGGTCCGCAGCCTGCATCCAAGATAGAAATACCGGCATTATTTGCAGGTACTCCGATAATTTTTAAAATACCTTCTGCAACGGCAGGAGCTTCCGCCCACCGTTGCGTATCAAACATTACGGGGGCATATTCAGCCCAAAAGGTTTCATTTTCAAACCAATCTGAAAGTTTTTCCATTATCGCGCAACGACCTCATTTTTTAATTTATTTAGAGCACTTTTTCCGCATATAGCCTCAACAAGGGCAAAAGAAAATTCTTCGGCGGCTCCTGCAGAACAAGCCGTTATAATATTTCCGTCTTTTACAACGCGCTTATTTGCCTGCGGCTTTGTTTTTAAATTATCACCCATTCCAGGATAGCACGTAAACTTTTTTCCGTCTAAAATGCTCCAAGAGCCTAACGCTAATGCCGGAGCTGCACAGATTGCACCTACAATTCCGCCTGCTTCAAGAGTTTGCATGACGAATTTTTTTACCGCTTGCGACTCTGCAAGAGTTCGGCTGTTTGGTAACCCTCCCGGCAGAACTGCCAAAAAGGAATTGCCCGCAAGTGCTTCGGCTTCTTCTAAAACCATATCGCAGGTAAGCGTAAGGTTTCGAGAGGAGGTTACGGTCTTACCTGTAACCCCAACAGTAATTAAGTCTATCCCCGCTCTGCGTAAATAATCGATGGGTGTAACGGCTTCAACTTCTTCAAAACCGTTTGCTAAAAATAAAAAACCTTTTTTCATAATTTATTTACCTCCCATAGCTTGTTCCTATTAAAAGTTCACAAACTTTTTTTGTCTTTTCATCGGCATCTTCTTTTTTGCCGCCGGCTTCAAGCCGTTTAATTTCTTTTAAAATAATTTCGTGATTTTCGGGCGTAACGTTAAATTTAATTGCAACTAAAATGCCGATAACAAGCATAAATACCGGCATTAAAATAAAAGCAATTTTTATTCCGCTTAGAGTACTTTGTTTTTGCTGCGGTTTTTGCACCTGTCCTATTCCTGAATATTTAAAATCTATCGCGTCCAATAATTCTTTTAAATCATATAAACCGTCTTTGGTATAAAAATCTGCGGGGATAATTTTTTTATAAACACCGCCTTGTTTTTTGTATGAAGAATTTAATAAAAATGCTTTATCACTTTGATTAAAATCTTTTGTATTAAAGGCTGCAAGTATAAAATTTTCAAAAACAGCGGCAGGAATTTCTTCAAATCCGTTTTGCGATTCAAAAAATGAAAGAACGGGTCGGGCGGCTTCCGTCTTGTTCTTTTTATATATGCTTTTTATAATCTCATCGGTATTTTTGCTTAAATATTTTAAGTGCAAATTTCCATCGCTGCATTCGGTATAAAATTTCGCAATTGCAGAAAAATCTTTACCCGATTGTTTACAAAGTCTTTCGGCTTCACTGAATTGAGCTTTGGTCAAAATCGACGGAACGGGATTTTTATAACCTATTCCGCTTAAAACCAATCCTATTGTCGTCATAATCACAAGCCCCAAAAACAATTTGCGCGTAAGAGTCATCGCAGCAGAATACGTACCGGCTCTGTTTTTGCCGCTCATAACACGGTCGATATCGGAAAGGAATGGCAAAAGTTGGTGCGGGATAAGGTTGTTTGCCGAGATACCCAAACCCATTAACATCATATTCAATATTAAAAAAATACTGTTTGATTGAGGCGTATGGAATAACATAAGCAAAATTGAAACTGCAAAGATTATTAGTGCTGCAATATAAACGGGTTTATGTCCTTTTTTATTGATAAAGTAATTATGAAGCGGCAGCGTTATCATCATGCTTATTAAAAGGGTTCCTTGAATTATAACAAAAACACTTCCCTTGTTTAAATAATCGACAATATAAAATAGAACAAAGGACATAAAAATATCCAAAGCTCCATAAGAACAAACATACATCGCTATATGAATCCGGCAGGAGCGGCTTTTAAAAAGCGAAAGAAAATTACGCATAAAGGGCTGTCTATTTGTATCTTCAGTTTTTTCCTCCGGCAGCTCCCATGTTTCAAAATACAGTGGAATCCACGGTAGTGCAAAAATAAGACCGAAAACACAGCTCATTACAAAATAACCCAAAGCACTTCCATGGAAATAATCAATAATCGGCTGCGCTAAAAGTCCTCCTAAAAGAGTCGCTATAAAGGAAAACATAATACGTGTTCCATTTAATTTATTCCGCTCTGAAAAATCTTTTGTAATTTCGGCACTTAAAGCCGCATAAGGAATATATGAAACGGTAGCAACCGTAAAGAAAATGATATATGCTATTGTATAAAAAATGAATTTACCGGTTTGATTTTCGATTTGAACAGGAGCCCAGATAAGGATAAAAGAAAGAGCGATAGGCAGAATGGAAATTAAGAACCACACGCGCCGTTTGCCGAATCGGTTTTGCGGTGTGTTATCCGCTATATAGCCCATCATTGGGTCGGAAATTGCGTCCCAAAATTTACCTATTGCAGGAATCAGCCCCGCCAATGCCGGATGAAGCCCGATTACGTTTACCAAATAATACATTGAAAACGTAGTAACAATAAAAAAACAGCCTCCGCCGTAAAGGTCGGCTGCACCGTAAGCGAGATAAGTCCGCCATGTCATTTTTTTAAGTTTCGCGTTCATAACGCTATTATACAACACAATAGCCGATAATGCAAGCCGGCAAACATACCGCGGCAGGGAAATCAATTTTTGAAAATTGCCACACAGATACCCGCATAGCGATAACGATGCGTTAAAACAATTTCCTATAGGTAAACGGCGATAGCCGTAAGCTGCAAACAGCGCAGCACCTTTGCCACTTTCGGAAATAAGCGGACAATGATTTCAATTTATAATTCTTAATTCATAATTATGAATTATTTTTGCCTCACCTATTTTCAAAAGCCTTGGAACCAAAAGCATTCAGTAAGGGTTTACACTATTGGCACACTCATTGAGTTGAGCAAAAGCATAGCCTACACCGCTTATTAAAGTATAAACCTAAATAATAGCCGTCAGTAGCAAACAGCGCAGCGCCTTTGCCGTCAACCGGGCTGCAAGCTAAAGCATAGGTAACCGGCTAGTAAAAGTGTAAACCCAAAACATAGCTCAAACAGGCGGGGTTCTTAGGGGCAGAGCCCCTAAGCGGTTCTTTTGAAAAAAGGTGGGGGTCGCAGGGGGAGGGAAGAAACTTTTATCCGAAAAAGTGTCTTCCATCCCCCTACACCGCTTTCTTTCGTGCTAAGCCGCCGGGGGCTTTCCCCCCGCTGCCGCGAGGGGCTACGCCTCCTTGCTGCTTAGCACTCAGGAGCTTCCCTAAAAAAGGGTAAACTAGGAGCGGGAACGACAAAGGCGGAAGCCCAAGTCGTCGTCCGCACCCCCAGGCGCGTTGCTGTCGCGGTCACCGGGCAAACAGCTGCCGGCACTAAAGTTCCAGCTGCCGCCACGCCTAACGCGGTACGACCCCGACGGAGCCCCAACAGGGTCTGTTACCGGATTTACACCTCCGTCCCCGGCTGTTACAGTGTTGTTATTCCAATCCCAGCACCATTCCCATACATTACCAGACATATCATACAGGTTTTGTCCGTTCTTTTCCTTTCCTTTTACGGGATGTGTCTTATCGCCGCTGTTGACTCCATACCACGCAACTGCCTTACAAGACTCGGCATCCTTGTAATCCTTTTCCGCTCCGCTTAAAAAGTTTAACGGCTGTAATGTGCCGTCAGCATTTGCACGAGCGGCATATTCCCATTCGGCTTCCGTCGGTAAGCGGAAACCTTTTTTCATTTTATCAAAAAAGGCTCGGTCGCATTCATATTTAGTGTTACTACCTTCCGTATATGTTTCCTTTGCATTACGGAGTACGCTCTTATCACCGGCTTTGCGGTACACACATTCATTATCGCTACCGGCAGTCATTTCCGTATACGCATTACACCATACGATAACATCTCTCCAGTTCACCGTTGTTACCGGCTCGTTATCGCTGCCGGTGTCGGATGAGCCTTTTACTCCGGCGTTCGCAAAAGTGTATTTGTTTGCTCCCCTATCGGCGTGGGTCGCCCAATCGTATACCTCTTTCCACAAGGCATAGGTCGTTTCGCTTTCACCCATCTCAAAACCGCTTAATTTCACTGTCCGCCCGGCAATAAACACGCCTTTCCACCATGATTCCTCTCCGGGAAGTATTCCACTCGCAGGCTCTGCTCCTACAATTTGTCCGCTTGCAGGCAATTTTATCGGAACCATTTTAACGGCATTTACGGCAGTGGTGCCGCCCGCTTCTTTAGCTTTGGCGGTTACAGTTGCAGCACTTGAATTACTGCTTGTAGTACCGTCACCAAGAGCTACTAATGTTATCGTATAGTCTGCACCGGCTGTAAGCCCCGTCAGCTCAGCGTTAACATCATCTTTTGCCGGAGCAGGTGTAAGTGTTACTGCAGACTCTCCCCCCTTTGCATACGTAAGTTTGTAGCCGTTATTGCCTGCTACATTTGTCCACACAACTTTAATGCTGCCGGCGTCCGTACCTGCTGCCGCATTCAAACCCGTAGGGGCAGCAAGCGGTGTGAGGGTAGGCGTCGGTGTAGGCGTTGTGCCGCCTGAACCGCCTGTGCCGCTCGACGTGCTTCCCGCAGCTCGTGTAACGGTAATATCTTTTGTCCATGCTTTATATGAGCCTGCAACCGCTTTTACGGTAAGCGTTACCGTGTTTGTTCCTACGTTGAGCGTGCCCTCCGTTACCTCTACCGCAAGTGCTTTGTCTTTTTCATTGCCGTAATCGAATGTTGCAACAATATTGCCGCTCTCAATTTTTGTTACGGTGTTTTCAACTTCGACGGTAAAGCTCATCGCATTTTTACCGAAAATACTCAGCGATTTTAAGGTTAAATCGGTTTCTTTGGGTTTTACCCTATCGTGGCAGCCGCTCATTCCGATCGCTAAAAGAATAGCCAACGCTATTCCACAAAATTTTGTAAATCCTTTCATCTTTGTTCCTCTTCATAATGAACGATGTATAGAGCCTTTTTGAGAAAGATTTATCCGATATGTTTTACATCTGTCCCTCATCCATTATGAGTATAACACTCGGAAATATTTTTGTCAATGGTTTAATACCGCTAAATTTAAAAGTTGATTTCCGTGCATACCGCGGACAACAGCGGACATCAATATTGACAACTGACAGCTAATGAGTATATAATAAGAAGATATTATGGGAGATGGGCTAAACAGCTCGGCACAAATACTGCCTCTCTGTTTAGCCGGCGAGTTTGCCTCATCGGCAAACATCGTATTATTGTATGCAGTTTTGCAAAATGCAAAACTGCTTGAA
>CALINC010000138.1 GCA_938045195.1 uncultured Treponema sp. | reverse complement strand
TTCGTGCGGAGGGTTTAATACCCTGTTGCTGCGCAACGTACGCTCTGCGTCGAGGTTGTTTATTATATGCCGGTTTTAAAAAATTCTTTCTACCGTCTTAATTATTCCGCCGCCCACAACATAATCTCCGGAATAAAATACGGCAGCCTGCCCTTCGGCGACAGCACGTTCCGGTTCTTCAAATTCAACTTTAAATTCTCCGCCGTCAAGCGGAATTAATTTTGCTTTTTTTTCAATTTGGCGGTAACGCGTTTTTACGGTAATATCGATAGTTCGTTTTAATTTATCAAACGCTATTAAGTTTACATTTTGAGCAATTAAACTTTTCGCAAAAAGCGAATCGCTTTTACCTATTGTAATGCTATTGTCTCCTGCGTTTTTTTTGACGACATAAACAGGATAACCTAATGCAACGGCGAGTCCTCTTCTTTGTCCTATTGTGTAATACTGTAAGCCCTTATGCCTGCCTACTTTGTTTCCATGCGTATCTAAAAAATCTCCTTCACAAAATGCTTCTCCCGCAAGAGCATTAATTACTTTTGTATAATCGTCATCAGGCACAAAACAAATATCTTGGCTGTCGGGCCGATGCGCATTTATCAGTTTTTCGTTTTCTGCAATAGAGCGGACTTCCGGTTTTGTAAAATCGGCAAGCGGAAATAAAATGTGCGATAGTCTGTATTGATCGAGCAATGCTAAAAAATAGCTTTGGTCTTTAGCAGGGTCTCTTCCTTTCTTAAGTAAAAATTTTTCAGTACCGAATACGCAACTTTTTTCGATTTCTGCGTAGTGCCCTGTAGCAATAAAATCAAAACCGTCTTGTAATGCTTTTTCTAAAAGGAGCCCCGTCTTAATTTCCCGATTACAAATAAAACATGGGTTTGGTGTTCTCCCGTTTTTATATTCTTTAATAAAATAGTCTATAATGATTTCACGGAATCTTTTTCTAAAATCATAAACGATGTGTTGTATTCCAAGTTTTGCTGCAACGGCTTTTGCATCTTGAATATCCTGTTCTTGATTCTTATTTATAATTGAAAAACTATTTTCAAGAGGAGAAAGGAGCTGCATAGTAACGCCCGTAACCTCATATCCTCTTTCGAGCAAAAGTTTTGCAGCTACGGCGGAATCTACACCGCCGCTTAAACCGACAAGTACTTTCATAATTATAAACTGCCTCTAAGCGGTACACATATATCAAACATTTCTTTTAACATTTTTTTTGGCTGGAGCATCATCTTTGTTCCTAAATGTACGATTTGTCTTTCAAATTGAACCCGCATGCTACTGTCGGTAATACTTGTAATTTCAACTGTTTTTGCAGAACCTATAACCCGTCTGTTTAATTCCGCACCGCCGAAAGAAACGGCATCAATAATTATTTCTTCAATATAATTGCATATAAAAAAATTATTTCTATAAACGGAATCGCTTATATTTTTTTTAAGATATTCCATTCCGATTAAGGCAAAATGTTTCAATAATTGTTTTTGTTCTTCTTTTATCCATACCGCAAAGCATTGATATACGGAATTATTTGCAACACAGCATAAGGAAGCAAATTTTTCTGCAAAAATAAAATGCGCTAAAACATTTCCCAAATCGTAAGCAATGGGCCCATAAAAAGCAAATTCCGGATCAATTATTTTCAATTTTGTAAGTTTAGAAGAGGTATTTTCTTCGCTTTTTACAAATATTGAACCTGTGTGTAAGTCGCCGTGAATTAAACTTTGCGGGCTATTGCAGAATTTATTTTTCAATTTTGCAGCGGCTTCCGTTAATTTTATATTGCCGTAAAAATGATTGCGCAGCCATTCGGCATTTTCTTCAAAAAGAATATTTCTTTTTCGCTCATCGGTATACGGATGCGTAAATACAAGATCTTCGGTTATTTTACATAATTCCGGATTATAAAATGTAAATTCAGCTTCAGTTTTTTTTGCATAACCGGCTATAAGCGATGTAAGAGGCAGCGTTGTCTTTGCTATAAATTCTGCAAGCAAAAATCCGAGTTTGGGAAAAACCGATAAGTTCATTAATTCTTTTTTTAAATTGGAATAAGCACTTATATCTTCCATAATTATTACAGCCATAATTTTATCGGAATGAAAAATTTTAGGAATAAATTCGGGAGCAAGTTCAAATTGCTTTTTTAAAACCGCTGCTTCTCTCGCATTTCTGTTAGGGTTAAGATACCCGTCAGGTCTGACACGTGTTTGGATATCGGCTTGTTTTAATACGACAGATTTTTTTTCTTTTGTATCAAAAATACGGTAAACATAATTTATGTTTCCATCACCTATTTCTTCACAAATTAAATTTTCATTTGTCAAAAAAAAACCGGTGTGTTCAAAAACATAATCTATTATATCTTCTGCATTCATTTTATAGTGAGTGCTAAAACGCATATAATGCTCCCTTAATAGTGTAATCCTATACCGATAAAAAGTTCAAATACAGAATCTCCGTCACGTAATGCAATTCCTTTTCGTTTACTTAAAGTTTTTATATTCTTTAATTCAGTCAAATCCCATCCCATACTTACTCTTCCATAAACACTTCGCATCTTTACGGGATAAATTATGAATTCCAAACCTCCGGAATACCATCCGTATTTCAGATTAAAATATGCGGAAGTTTTTTTGTCATGCGTAAATGCCATATCTAAAAACGGAACAACATGTAATTCAAAACTTAAAAACCTTGTCCACTCAATTCCGGTTATCTCTTCAAGTTTAAAAAGCCCGACTTTTATCGGTAAGTCAAAATTAAAAGTAAAAGCCGTATCGGTATAAATTCTTCTGTCAAGAATGCCGCGCAAATTTTGCCCTGCTTGCACCGATGTAACTTTATTCAAATTATAAAAAAAATAGAATTTACCGTAAAGTCCGATTCTATCAATAAAAGAATAAAAACCTTTTGCCTGTATTGCAAATGAGATATTTACCTTATTTTTTTTAAATGTATTGTACAAATAATTATTATTACATGAGAGAGAATAACCGTGTCTAAAATTATTTACCCAATTTATTTTTTCAATTTTAAGAGAATGGGACCATTTTATATTTAAACCTTTTAGATTTTCATCGGTTATTTTTTTAAACCTCCAATTTCCGCTAAGTTCAAACTGCGGTGTCCATATAAGTGTTCCTGCGTTTTTCGTTTTATATATTTCAATTGGAACATAAAAGTATAAACTATTTGTAAAATGATATGCCGTTTTTTTAATATACGTATCCGGATAAATATTTATTCCTTGTGTAACGCCGGTATGGAATGTTGCAATTTTATATTTATAAGCAATATCCAATCCTGTAGCAAATTCAAATTTTACTCTTTCGTTTTGTTTGAACTGTATTCCGGTATGTATGTTCCATAAAAAATTTACCGGATCTTTTTTAAAAGGTATGCCGAAATTTGTTCCTGTGTAAAAGGCGGATTTATTATATACATCTTTTTCATAAATAATGTCTACATCAAACGGCAGTAAAAAACCTGCAAAATTATAATCTTTTAGTTTAAATTTCAACTGCATACCCGTGTTGGAATCGAATTTAGGATAAGGCAGAACAATCAGACTCCACGTATCTTTAGTATGAATTATCAATTTTACCGGTACAATACCGTTATTTTCCGGAAAGAATTCAGCGTCGATACTATGAAATTCCAAACTGCGGATATTATTAAATTCGGTATTTAAAAAATCAATATAATTATCGAACTCTTCTTTAGAAGCAAATATTATATTTTTATCTATCGGAATTACATTTTTAAGTATTTTCTCTTTTGTTAAACCGGTAATATCATATTCAACATCAACTATTTGCAGTTTTTCTCCGCCGGTATCTTGAGCATATATTGCATATAACAAGAAAACAAAAATAAAAAAGAATGAAACAGTTTTTTTGTATATTTTAATAATTTTCATCATATAATTTATCTTTAAATTGTTTACGGTCTTATTCGCTATCATTATCATAAATCGAAGTGATTGCAGCCAATTTCCACTTTTTAGGTTTATAAAAACCTTTTGCATAGATTGCAGCATATCCCAATTCGTAAAAATGTATTTTTTTTACGGCAAGTTTTATACCTATTTTCTTTACAAACATCCCGTAAGAATTTATAAAAAGATTAGGTTCAATATTTTTAAATCCGAACTCTTTTTTATAAATTACTGTTGCAATTTCTACATATTTTTCATAATCATCTTTTAATAGAAATTGAAGCGGATATTGTTTTTTATCAAATGTAATTCCCATCTGAATTTTTATTATCAGCTGGAACGGCACAAGCGCAAGTACCAAGTCGTCTCCAAATTTAAATTTATTCGAGAGTTTATTAAATGAAGAGCCGTCAATTTCTACCCTTTTGCCGTTTGCGCTAAGATAGCGGTATACGCAGTCAAAAAGTTCAAAAATATTTAAGTTTAAATCGGCAGCGGCAGAAATAAGATTTTCTACATCATTATCGCAGCAAATATACAGCGAATTATCTTCCATGGGAATTTGTTCTAATATTTTATTTATTTTAATAAACGCTTCTTGCGGAATCTGTTTCGGTTCTTCTGAAGCGCAAAGATATAAACAATAAATAAATAATAAAATTGAGACTTTTATTTTCTTCACCAACATTGTCCTAATGTACTCTTATTTTTTTGTCGTCATCAATTATTTTTTCTGCATTTAATTCAAGATGTTTTTTTACGGCTTCAGCAATTTTTTCGTCAAAAAGCGAGAATATTTTTGCTGCAAGAAGAGCTGCGTTTTTAGGTTCAAGCACAAGTGCCGGAGAAATACCGGACGGCATTCTTAATGAAGAATAAATATCCGCTCCCGAAAAAGTTTCGGAATAAGGAGGACAAGCTATTGTAGGAGCGTTTACAAATCCGTCCACAAAACCGGAAAGAGCATTACTGCGCCCTGCAATAGTGATATATAGTTTCGGACGGTTTAATGCTTCATATTCTTTTAAAATTGAAATAACATGTTCCGCTGTTTTGTGAGCTGAACCGATACGCATTTCGCTTTCAATGCCGAATTCGTTTAATGCCGAAACTATTTTTTCGGCATGCCCTAAGTCGGAAGATGAACCCATTACAATAATTACTAAAGGCTTCATAGTATACCTGCCTTTTTCAAATTTTGCTCAATTCGTTTTTCTATAGGATATTCACCGCGCAAAAATTCGGTTTTGGTAAGTTTTTCAAAAGCTGTTATATAAAGCTCGACGGCTTCATTCCAAACGGCTTCGTCAAGTTCGGGGATAGTGCCGTCGCCTCGATACCCTTTTGCAGCATAAGCCATCCGGATAAATTCCTTGTCAAAGTTCTCAGGCTCTTTTTCTGCTTTTAATCTTTCTTGATAAGAATCCAGTTTCCAATAACGCGAAGAGTCGGGGGTATGAACTTCGTCAATCAAAAGAATTTTACCGTTTTTATCAATACCGAATTCATACTTTGTATCTACTAAAATTAAGCCGGCTTCCTTTGCTTGTTTTTGACCGCGTTCAAATAATTTTAATGCCGCTTTTTGTACGGTTTCCCATTGGTCTCTTTTCATATATCCGCCCGAAATAACCTCTTTACATGTTAAACGTTCGTCATGCCCCGTCGGGCCGCCTTTAGTCGTAGGGGTAATTATCGGCGCGGGAAGTGCCTGATTCTTTTTTAAGCCGTCAGGAAAATCATACCCGTAAATATTTCTTTCACCGAGCGAATATCTGTACCACAAGGCGGTTGTTGTAACGCCCGTTATGTAACCTCTTACGATTACTTCAATCGGAAGCGGTTCAACCTCGGTTACTATTACACAATTCGGGTCGGGAGAAGAAATAATGTGATTTTTAATAATATCGCTTGTATTTTCAAACCACCAAAGAGAAAGCTGATTTAAAACCTGCCCCTTGTATGGAAGAGCCGTCAAAACTCTGTCAAATGCAGAAATTCTATCCGTCGTTACAATAAGCCGCTTGCCTTGTTCAGGCGAATACCAGTCGCGAACCTTACCCATTTGGCGAGCGGGTAAGGACAAATGCGTTTCTTTTAATGCATAATTTCTAGAAATCATTTTTCCTCCCAAATTAAAAACTTTTTGAAAAAATTATCAAATTTTTGAAAAAAGTTTTTTCATGCGGTTTGTTTACAAACCGCTTACAACACTTCGACGTTTGCCTGCAAGGCAAACTCGGCAGATAAACAGTGAGGCACTATTTGTGCCGAGCTGTTTATCACACCTCCAATTAAAACTTTTTGCAGGAAACCTCAGTTTCCAAAAAAATATCTTTTCTATGCTTTTGCACAAAGTGAAAAAGCACATACAACGGTCTATAATGTTTCACTATTGGAAAACAATTATATCGAAATAAAGACTAATATTCAAGTAACCTTTTCAGGCGTATTTTTATATGGGGAAATATAAACCCTTTACACGATCATGGCAACCGCATCGCAAAAGTTGTAAAACGGAAAATAAGTAATCATCATTGATCATACACAAGCCTAATTTTTGCTTTTATAGATGCTTTTTTGTCTTTGATGCAAAGCAAATTTAAAACAAGCTTTTTTAAAGATGCTCAATTGTATAAGCTTATTCATACGTGTGTACAAACTTTCAAAAATATGTAAAATAGAATCATGCAGTTATCTTTTTTTTATGTACTAATATTATATTTTTGCGTTTTTCTAGCGGGCTTTGTCGATTCTGCGGCAGGCGGCGGCGGTTTAATTTCTTTGCCGGCATATTTATTTGCTGGGCTTCCTCCGCATACGGCAATAGGCTGTAATAAATTTTCCGCCTCTTGCGGAACTACGTTTTCTGCGCTGCGTTTTTTTAAAAACGGTGCTGTCGATTGGAAACCGGCTCTTGTTTCGGCACTATGTTCTTTTATATCTTCCTTTATTGGAATTAAAATTGCACTTAAAATAAACCCCGAAGTACTTAAAACCGCATTGGTTATTATCTTGCCCGTTATTGCAATACTCCTTTTGCTAAAAAGGAATTTCGGCGATGAAGACACCTCAAAAAAATTAAATAGAAAAAAACTTTTCAGCTTGGCGGTTTGTACCGGGCTTGCCGTAGGTTTTTACGACGGACTGATAGGACCCGGCACCGGAACAATAGCAATTATCGCTTTTTCGGCATGGATGAAATACGGTTTAAAAACCGCTTCGGGAAATGCTAAAATTTTAAATCTTGCATCAAATTACGCATCATTAATTGCGGCAATAATAAACGGAAAAGTTATTTATTCCATTGCAATTCCGGCAGCACTATGCGGAATAGCGGGGAATTATTTAGGCGCAGGTGTTGCCTTAAAAAAAGGAGCCGCATTTATCCGCCCTTTGATGATTGCCGTCATTATTCTTCTTTTCACAAAATTATTTTATGATGTATTTGGCTCAATGCTTATCAAATGATTGCCGGATAGTTGCTATTTTTTATTTATTCTTGTATAATAATAGTATGAAAAACTCAACAACACCAAAACGTTCCGAGATCGCAGCATGCGACAAATGGAATATTGAATTACTTTTTAAGAATGATGAAGAATGGAATGCCGCTTTAGCTTCCATTCCCGAAGGCGGAAAAGAAATCTTAAAATATAAGGAAGCCTTTTCCAAACCGGAAACGGTTGATGCTGCAACCCTGCTCGGCTGTCTAAAAGCCTCAACCGCTGTTGATCGTATTGCAGAAAAAGTCGGCAATTACGCTTTCTTGATGAAATCTTCAAATGAGGGCGACGCAGAAAACATTGAACGTATCGGAAAATATATGATGACCGTTACCGAACTTTCTGCAGCAACAAGCTGGCTTATGCCTGCAATTATGAAAATCCCTGAAGATAAAATACGCTCATGGATTGACCCCGCAAGCCCGACCGGAAAAGACTTTGCAGATTTTAAGGTATCGCTTGAAAAAACGCTTCACTTAAAACCGCATACACTTTCCGAAAAGGAAGAAAAGATTTTAACGCTTTTAAGCGAACCGCACGGAACGGCAAGCCAAACTTTTTCGGTATTGACAAACGTCGATTTTGACTTCGGAAAAATTGCGACAAAAGAGGGAGATGTTCAGCTTACCCAATCTTCTTATTCAAAATTTATGATCAATCCCGATAGAGATTTACGTGAAAAAACTTATAAGCAGTTCTACGGAGTTTATGCCAAACATAAGAATACCCTTGCGAGTTTGTACACGGGGCAAGTACAGCAAAATGTTGCTTTGGCAAAAATACGCGGGTATAATTCCGCACGCGAAAAGGCATTATATCCGGATAAAGTTCCCGTAGAAGTTTATGACAACCTTATAGATACGGTTCATAAAAATTTAGAACCTCTTCACAAATTTTACGGACTGGTAAAAAAAACCTTAGGGGTAAAAGAACTCCGCCATTACGATGTTTACATGCCTCTTGTAAACGAAGTGAAAAAAATTACGCCTTATAACGAAGCAGTCGATATTATTACACAAGCTCTTAAACCGCTCGGTGACGAATATGTCGGAATAATTAGAAACGGTTTATTAAACGGCTGGGTTGATAAATATGAAAACGAGGGCAAACGTTCGGGAGCTTTTTCGGGCGGCGGTTATGACGGTGATCCGTATATTCTTCTGAATTATAAAGAAGACGTTATTCGGGATGTATTCACACTTGTGCATGAAGGCGGACACTCAATGCACTCTTGGTATTCAAAACATAATAATCCATATCCGTGTTACAGCTACACGATCTTTGAGGCGGAAGTCGCTTCAACATTTAATGAAGAACTTCTATTCCGCCATTTAATTAAAACGGCGGCAGACCCGAAGATGAAAGCTTATTTATTAAGCGTGCGTGCTTCCGATGTTCTTGCAACTTTATATAGACAAACTATGTTTGCAGAATATGAAAAAATTACTCATGCTCTTGTTGAAAACGGAACGCCGCTTACAATCGATAATTTGCGTAGTGAGTATAAAAAGCTCTTGACTGCATATTTCGGACCGGAAATGGTATTTGAGGATGTAAGCGATTTAGAGGGAATGCGTATTCCGCATTTTTATCGGGCATTCTATGTTTACAAATATGCAACCGGAATTTCAGCTTCAATGGCCCTTGCCGAAAGAGTTTGTTCCGGCGGAAATGCAGAACGTGAAGATTATTTTAAATTCTTAAAATCAGGCGGTTCGCGTTATCCGATAGAATCTCTACGTATTGCAGGTGTTGATATGGCAAATCCCGCTCCAGTTCAGGCGGCTTGCGACAACTTTGCAAAAATCGTAACCGAACTTGAAAAAGCCTTAACGGAAATAAAAGCATAGGGCTTTTCTAAAAACCGGCGTCTTTATAAGCAGCTTACGTTTTGCACTTTTACAGCATAAGTGAGAAACAGTAAGACGTTTTGTTCTATGCAAATTTGAATTGTACGTCTTTCCGTAAAAATCGTTTAGGCATCGGTAAACGGTGCCTAAACGAACCCTCTCACTTTGGTGCCCTTTGCTACTAGACTAAAGTGTTTTTTTGACTATACTCCCAATTATGGAAACGATAAAACTTTTTAGATTATTTTCGTTTATACCGTTATGTACTTTAGCTATATTCTTTGCGGGTTGCGCAAGTATGTACATTAGAGGTTCAAATTCCGTGCAAAGAGCGGTTTCGGCTGCCGAGCTTATTATTGACGGCAATACAAGCGATGACTATATAAAAGTATATAAAGCCGAAATTGCAAAGGCAGAGTCGGACATCATTGATATGATACAGAAAGCTGAAAGAAATAATATCTATTATGCCGATATTGCAGATACCATCGCAGATTGGCTTTTACTCTATAAACGGGTTGTAACACTTCAAAAAATGTACCCCAACGGTTTATCCGGAAAAAAAACGTTCGTTGTTTTTGAGGCGGCGGACTACAGCGATTTTAAAGACGAAGTGTACATAAAGGCTGCTGAAGCTCTTTATAATGAAGCAGAGCACCTTGCACAAATCTCCGGAAATGATACTGAAAAGGCTGAAAGGGCTTTGGGTTATTTAAAACGGGCAAAAAAATATTCTCACCATTTGGATAATGAGATACATTCTTTAGGTGCACAGATAGCATACAATGCCGCAGAATCGCTTTCATATACAAATAAACCTGATAACCTGCTTCAAGCCTCCGAATACTATATGCTTGCTCATTCTTGGGTTCCCGGCTACCGGAATAGTTTTGAAAAGGCTCAAACTGCAAAAGAAAAAGCCGCATATTTTTATTTTGAAGAAGGCAACTACAATCTCCAGCTTAAAGATTATAGTGCATTCCGTCATGCAAAGGCTTCTTATCAAAAAGCGGAAAAAATAATGCCCGGCATTGCTTTACGAGAGCTTGCAGAAGTAAACCGCCTGCTTACAATCAAGTTGGCAATTGTAGTTACGGAAAATACATATAGCTACGAGGATAGAATAAAGCGTGCAATAAATGAAGAACTTGGCGTCGCAAAGTCCGGACCTGCAATAATAGACATAACTTTTATCAGGCAAAGCGGCCGCTATTTTTTTGACTTTATGGATATAAAAAATGCGGACTTGGTTTTTCTTCCTGCCGATACCTACGGCAAAGTTAAAGAAATATACGGACCTGTAATTACGTCAAATAAGAATATTTCAAAAACCGTAAACGGTATTTTATATACCGGCGTGATAACCGAACAAAGCCAAATTGTTTCCGTATATGCTCAAAATGATTTTATCCTTTATGATATTAGGTCTTGGAGAAAAAAAGAGCTCTGTTATTTTACCAATGAAACAAATAAAATTTCTAAAAATTTTACGGTTAGATATTATAGCGGTAATCCCGAAGCAAAACCTGAAAATTTTAACCCCGGATTTTTATATGAAGCCGGGCAATATAACAAATTTTTCCCGGAAGTACTGAACGCTAATAATTCCATTCAGCTGATTACCAACTACGGCAGTCTTACCTCAATCGGAAAAGAATTATGTAATGAAATTAAAAATTTGAACTATGTTGAAAAATAAGTTATAAAGGGGAAATTCGTTGTTTATAAAAACAACTATAACAAATACTATACATACTGAATTCTACGGCTATGCCGAACCCGAATAGCAAATGTTTTGGGTTCGGTACGCAGCGGAAAATCATCTTTGTAAATACCGTGTTATTCTTTCACCTCGTCCAAGCTGACTCTAAATTCTTTTAAAAGCTGCTCTCTAATTTCTTCGTTATCAATCATATTGAACACAGGCTTAAATGCCGCTTCGATAATAAGCTTTTTTGCACTGAGCTCGTCAAAGCCGCGTGTCATCAAATAGTAGAGTTTGTCGCGGTTTACGGCTTCAAAACTGGCAGCATGTTCGCCGACAACATCGTCTTCATCGCAAAAGATTGTTGGTATAGTAGCGGCAACAGTGGCTTTGTCAAGCATAATCGTGTTGTCTGAAAACTTTGCAGCAGAGCGGCAGCAGCCCTTGTTTAAGAAAATATTCCCGCGGAACATTTTGCGGGCTTTGTTTTTTAGGGCTCCACGTGCGGAAATAGACGCTAGTGAATCCATACCGTTTATGATAAGATTTTGCTCAAGGTCTATCCGCCGTTCTTTATCGGCAAAATACAGCGGGAGCACATGCACTTCTGCTCCTGCTTCAGGCATATAAGCGGAAGAAGAAACGCCGTTTATTTTTGCTCCAAGCTGAATATCGTAAAACTGCACCTTTGCATGGGCGTCAACTTCCATTTTCATAGTTTCAAAATTGACGCCGCAATGTGAAAGATTCTGCACTTTTATCAATTCAAGTTCTGCATTTTCTTCAAGGCGAACCGTAAAAAGCCCGTTCCTAAAAAGATCTATTTTCTTGCAATCATAATCGGCAACGTCAAGATAGACGAAGATTTTGGCTTTTTGCCCCGCTTCAAGGTGAATATAATTCATATCATACAAGACATTGTTTTTTTCGTCCATACGGAAGTGCAAAAAAAGGTTCGCCGTTTCAGCTGCGGGCGATTTTTTCACCTTGATATACACACCCGAATTCCGTTTATCTTTTACTTCTTGAATATATGCTTCGCCAAGTCCGCAGTTTTTTTCACGTTTGCTTTTTGTAAAATCGAAAATTTTTTCGGATTGTGCTTGCGGTATTGTCTGCAAGAATTTTTCAATCGGCAAAAGGTTAATATTTCCGGTTACGCCCGAACACGAAACATCGGCAAAGGGCTTTGAGGGAATATCTTGCTTGACGTAATCCAGCCGCTTAAAATACTGTGTACCATTCATATCACACCTCTTATAAAAACTTTTTGCAGCAAATATCAATTTGCGAAAAAAAGTTTTTTCAAGCAGTTTTGCTTTTGCAAAACTGCATACAATATACGACGTTTGCCGATGAGGCAAACTCGCCGGATAAACAGCGAGGCACCATTTGAGCCGAACTGTTTATCACACATCCTTATCCTATTGTTCCCTCAAGTTCAATCGTAATTAAGTTGTTTAATTCGACTGCATATTCAAGCGGAAGTTCTTTGGAAATCGGTTCGACAAAGCCTTTAATAATGAGCGATTTTGCCGCCGCTTCATCAAGACCGCGCTGCATTAAATAGAAAACCATACTTTCGCTGATTCTTCCGATTTTTGCTTCATGACCGATGTCAACATCGTCCGTATGCGATTCGATTATCGGAATGGTATCCGACCGCGAAGCGTTATCCAACATAAGCGATTCACACTCGGCAACGGCTTTTGCTCCTTTAGCGGAAGCTGCAATATGCAAAAGGCCTCGATAGTTTGCCTCCCCTCCGTTTTTCGCAATAGAGCGGGAGTGCATTTCCGA
The DNA here is from genome assembly GCA_938045195.1 of uncultured Treponema sp. GTDB lineage: Bacteria > Spirochaetota > Spirochaetia > Treponematales > Treponemataceae > Treponema_B. Next base: position 4,715 of record CALINC010000138.1, on the reverse strand, counting down.
AACCGTATTTTTACCGATGTGGAGTGTCTTAGTACCGGTGTCGAGGCACTGTCCTGCGGAAGCAAATGTTACGCCGGTAAATTCGGAGCGGGAGCGGTCGCCTTTTAAGATGCTCATCGGATAGAGCATGGTAACCCGCGAACCGAAAGAGCCTGAAACCCACTCGATTGCACCGTCTTCCTCTACGATAGCCCGCTTGGTGTTCAAATTATATAAATTCCGCGACCAGTTTTCAATTGTAGAATACCGCAGCGTTGCTTTTTTGCCTACATACAGTTCTACCGCACCGGCGTGAAGGGCGTTTTTGTAATATTTGGGAGCGGAACAGCCTTCAATAAAATGAAGATATGCTCCTTCTTCTACAATAATAAGCGTATGTTCAAACTGTCCGGACTGCTGAGCATTTAATCTAAAATAGGATTGAAGGGGAAGCTCGACTTTGACCCCCTTAGGCACATACACAAAGGAGCCTCCCGACCAAACCGCACCGTGCAGAGCGGCAAATTTATGGTCATTCGGTTTTATCAATTGCATAAAGTGCTTTTTTACGATTGTTTCATATTTATGTACCGCAGTTTCCATATCAAGATACACAACGCCTTGTTTTTCAAGGTCGGCTTTAAGGCTGTGGTACACTACTTCAGAATCATATTGCGCACCGACACCTGCAAGTGAAGTTCTTTCAGCTTCGGGAATACCAAGTCGGTCAAAGGTTTGCTTTATTTCGGCAGGAACATCGTCCCAGCTGTCTGCCAGAGGTTTTGTATCTGATACAATGTAGTGAATAATTTCTTGAATATCAAGGTCTGAAATATCAGCACCCCATTCCGGCATCGGGCAGGAGTTAAAGTATTCTAAGGATTTAAGCCGTAGGTCGAGCATCCAAGCAGGTTCGTTTTTTCGTGCAGATATTTTCTTTACGACTTCTTCATTTAAGCCCATACCGGTAGAGTAGGAATATTCTACCGTATCTTTTATATCATATACGCCCCGCTCAATGTCGGAAACAAAGGTTCGCTTTCTACTTTGAAAAAGCGGCATTTCGTTTGGGGTTTCCGGCTTGGTATCGGGCTGTAAAATTTTTTTGTCAAGTTTTTGTGTCATAGGTTCTCGTATCCGTGTTTTTCGATATACTCAACGAGTTCAAGCCCGCCGGTTTTTATGATAGCTCCGTCTATCAATATATGCACAAAGTCGGGCTTTATATAGTCCAAGACTTTATTGTGGTGCGTGATAATTAAAAATCCCATTTCAGGCGTGCGGATTTTTGCAACGCCCTCAAAAACGGTTTTTGTTGCATCTATATCAAGCCCCGAATCGGTTTCGTCGAGAATAGCGAGTTTTGGGTTCAAAACTGCAAGCTGTAAAATTTCATTTTTCTTTTTTTCGCCGCCCGAAAAGCCCACATTTAAGCTGCGGTTTGCATACGCAGGGTTTATTTTAAGTTCTTTCATTTTTTGTGTAAGCATGGTATGAAATTTTAGCATCGGAATTTTTTCGCCCGATACGGTCTCTTTTGAAGCACGCAAAAATTCTTCAACTTTTAAGCCGGGAATTTCTTCCGGTGTTTGAAAAGAAAGAAAAATCCCTTTCCGCGCCCGCTCATACACGGGAACCTCATTGATGAGTTCTTCTTCAAAATAAATCTCACCCGAATCAATCGTGAATTTAGGATTGCCGACGATTGCGGCAGCCAGTGTTGACTTTCCCGCACCGTTCGGTCCCATTACCACATGAACTTCACCCTTGTTTATCGTCAAATTAAGACCTTTCAGAATAGTCTTTTCTCCGGCAGACATGTGAAGATTAAGTATATCTATAAGTTTCATTATACCCCCAGAAAAATATTTTGCAGAGATTTGCAAATCCTGAAAAATATTTTTTCAAGTGTGTACTGCTGCGTACACATACAATATGAGAGATTTGCCCGTCAGACAAATTTTTTAGATAAACAGCAAGGCAGTATTTCTGTCAAACTGTTTATTTAATCTCCCGGAAATTCGGTGCAAAGCATAATGCACCGCCACTAATATAATAATTTTTATCGAGATATGCAAGAGCGATAAAAAAAGAAAAAAATATTTTGATAAAGTGCTTTTGGAGAGGGAAGACAAGCCGAAAGGACGGGGATTCTTCCTTCTTCAACACCCCGCCAATCTTTGAAAACAGGCACTGTATGCACGGTTTTGTATTTACACTTTAATAAGCTGAGTATCCTATGTTTTGAATTTCCTCATTGGTTCCACGCCTTTTGAAAATAGGTACTGCAAACCCATATATTCCCTATAGCATCTTATCTCCTTTGTTGGGAACCTCTAAACTTCAGTTTTTAGAAGGTGAGCTTTGCTCATCGGTTTACCTTAAGCTTACTTGCGATGTTTTTCGTAAGTTATTGATATATAAGGACTTACGAAAAACTCTCTATCGGCAAAGCCGATGATCAGTTTTGCTGATGGGGCATCTTTAAAAAAATCTAACAAAGTTTTTTGTAGATGCCCTGTTATATACTGACGCATAAAATTGATTTTCGCGAAATTAACAGCGCAACATTGATAAATCGTTTAATATGATATATAATGTTTAATAATTGCTAGCTAAGAATATATAGTAAGGAAGGCAAACTAATGAGCTTAAACTATAAATGCCCCGGATGCGGGGCACCGATTACATTTAACCCTAAAACAGGCGGATTTAAATGTGAATATTGCTTTAACCAATATACCGAAGAAGAACTAACCCAGTATCTCCAACAACAGGAAGCAAAAAAAACGGCGGCGGGCGTACAAACCGAAGCGGCGGACGGCGGCACTGTAAAGCAGTATATCTGCCAAAACTGCGGTGCCGAAGTCGTAGCGGGGGATACTTCAAGTGCTTCATTCTGTTATTATTGTCACAGTCCTGTTGTACTCGGCGACCGCTTAAAAGACGAATTTAAACCGGATAAAATTATCCCCTTTAAAATTGACAAAAAAGATGCTGTTTTAAAATTTAAAGAATGGACGCGGGGCAAAAAATATGTGCCAAGCGATTTCACTTCCGCAAGTACGCAGGATAAAATTACCGGAATGTATCTGCCGTATTGGCAGGCAGATATTACTGCAAATATAGATTATCATGCAGTGGGGCTTAGCGTTTCAAGCTGGAACACAGGCGATACCGAATATACAAAAACCGATAAATACAAAATCGACCGCAGCGGAACAGTTGATATTAATAATCTACAAGAATTAGCTTTTACAAAAATTGACAAAAATCTTATTGACGGAATTAGTCCTTACAATGAAGATGAGCAAAAGGATTTTTCAACAGGGTATCTTGCCGGTTTTTTCTCGGAACAATACAATATCAAAAAAGAAGATGTCCTGCCGGTTCTTACGGAAAAAGCGAAACAAAATACGCTAGATGTTATTCAGAACTCCGCCGACTATTCTACAATAGAAAATGAAGAAAATAATTCTACATATTCAGTAAAAGAGTGCAGATATGTTTTGCTTCCCTCATGGATTTTAACCTATCTTTACAAGGGCAAAACATATATTTTTGCGGTAAACGGACAAACAGGAAAATCTTTCGGCGAACTTCCGATTGATAAAACGAAATTAGCACTAGCATCGGGAATAATTGCCGGTATTACGGCAGCGGCTTTAATATTAGGAGGATTGTTTATATGGTAAAAAAACAAATTGCTTTTATTCTTTTAAGTATTTTATTTTTAACGATATTTACCTTATCAGCATTTACAAAAGATTTGGTGATTGATGAAGCGGGTATTTTAAATGCCGATACTATGACACGTCTCAATGCCTATCTTGACAAAGTCTCCGCAAAAAGCAAATCGGAAACCGTCATACTAATCGTGAACGATACAAAAGGCAAAACTCCGGAAGCCTATGCCGATGATTATTTTGATTATAACGGTTTCGGTTTTGGAGACGAGCGGGAAGGTTCTCTTTTGCTTTTTGTAACGGGAGACGGCACGGAAGGCAAAAGACATGTTCATATTTCGACAAGCGGAAAAAATACAATCGGCACTCTTACCGATTCCCGAATTGAAGATTTACTTGATGCCGTAATTGACGGCGGATTACGAAACGGAAACTATGAAGCAGGGTTTAACGCATATATAAAAAGACTTGCGCGATTTTTTTATAACTCTCTTTCGGTTATCGAAATACTCGCTAGCTTGGGGGCAGCCCTTTTGATATTTATCTTCAAATTTTTCGGAACTCAAAAAAAATATAAAGCAAAAAAAGCACGTGTTATTTTCAATATGGAAAAAAACAGTGTTGCAGCATTTACCCCGATACAAGACGTATTCCTTTCGTCCAATACGGTAAGTAGGGTAATTCAGGCATCGAAGGAAAGCAGCAATACAAGTCAAAGCTCTACTCATACTTCTTCAAGCGGTAGAACTCACGGCGGCGGCGGCAGAAGCTTTTAAACTTTCTAAGCATTTTGTCGGTATTATAATACATGCGCCGTAAATAAAAAACACCTTGCAAAAATTTTCCGGCAAGGTGTTTTTAAATTCCGAGTGAGGGCTATGTTGTCTATAATTGACATAAAGAAACGCATTGAGGGGAGCAGCGGCAAAATGATAGCAATAGATTTGACTTGTGGTGTTTTTTCAAAGCACTCCGGAAATATTAAAGAAAGGTTGCTTTATTCGTGCGGAGGGTTTAATACCCTGTTGCTGCGCAACGTACGCTCTGCGT
>CALINC010000137.1 GCA_938045195.1 uncultured Treponema sp. | reverse complement strand
GTTCTCATAAGGAGGTTGCAGTCGGCTTTAATACCCTTTGTTACGACGCAGAGCGTATGTTGTGCAGCGTCGGGGTATTAAACCCCCTCCGCACGAATAAAAATTCCTGCCTGCCAACGGCTCCTTGTTTTTTCTATTGCATATACAATATTTTCATAATCGGAAACAACTTCATAACTTGGATCAAAAAGAGCAAAACCCCGTATAAGTTCTCCGCGATGAGATGACGGCGGCGTTAATGCACAAAACGCTTCACAATAGTCTCTTTTATGAACATGGATATTCGGAATATTTTTATACAGCTTTTTTAAGTTTTCGGCTTCACCGGTTTGCAAAGACCATTCACTTAAAAGATTATACATCCCCGCCCCTCCGTTTAAATCAAAAGCCGTAAAGGGTTTTTCTTTTTTTGTGTAAAGCGTTAAAAATGAAAATAAAACCGAGTGTTTAAAAACATCTGCGGTATTTTCTGCATGAAATCCATGCCGGTAACTCAGCATTGCTAAACCCTTTTATGACACCAAACACTTTTTCTATAATGGTAAAAAATTACGGAGAATTCGGCAATTTCGGAAGCAATGTAAGAAGACCAAACTGCATATAAGGGCAAGTGTAAAATATTCACCACTAAAAATAAAAATGGAATTTGAATAAACCAACGGGAAGCAAGAGTGGAATATAAAAGCGGCTTCGTATGACCTGAACCTGCAAAGACTGTCGCAAGACCTAGCCCCGCCGCAAGAATTAAAAATGAACAATAAAAAATTTTAACCATCACGGCTCCTTGCGTAATCATTGCCGTATCATCTTTAAAAAATAATTTTAGAAGCGGCTGAGGCACGGTAAAAATAATTACCGTAAAAACTGCAATTACCGAAAATGACATAAAAGAAGCGAGCCGTGCCGTTAATTTTGCTTGAGGAATATTCTCACGTCCTAAGCTATGTCCTATTAAAGTAGAACCACCCATATTAAACCCGAACATAGGCATAAAAGCAAATTGCGAAAATTTACCGCCGACACCGGCAAGAGCGACTGCATCTGCTCCATATACGGTAACGAATTTCATAATTGTAACTTGTGCAAAAGTCCGCACCAATAGGTTTATACCTGAGGGAAGTCCGATTAGCAATAAATCTTTATCGATTTTTTTATCCAATTTAAAAAGACCTTTAAAACTTATTTTAATCTTTTTATGTCCCGCAAGTAAAATAATAAATCCATACAAAAAACTTGCCGTTCTTGCAATAACAGTTGCAAGGGCTGCGCCGAAAATTCCCATACCGCAGCCGGCAATATTTGTTCCGGGAATTACATCGAACATAAAAATAGGGTCTAAAATTAAATTAAGTACTGCGGAAATTATCATTATCTGCATCGGTGTCTTTGCGTCGCCTGTGCATCGGAAAATCGTATTTACGGAATAAGAAGAAAACATTATCGGTATAAAGAAAATACGTATCCAGCCGTACTCAAGCGCATTTTTGATGACTTCTTCTTCCGGCAGAAAAAACCATAACAGAGGTTTTAAAAAAAATGCAAGTAAAATTGCCGAAATAATTGCAAGCACAACTTTAAAACTGATTGTCTGTTCTGCAATACGCTGCGTTTTTTCCATATCGCCGCGCCCATAATTTTGTGCTATCATTGAAACCGAACTTGCACCGGCAATTTCATTCAATATTGTAAACAACATATATACTGTAGAAAAAAGTGCAACTCCTGAAAGAGCTTTCTTTGATATTTGACCTACCCATGCCATATCGACAATATCATAGAAACTTTGTAAGCCCATTGAAATCATTGTCGGATATGCCAGCTTCCACAATTTGCCGGAAATTTTTCCCGCGCTTTCCGTTTCCAAACAACCGCTCGGCGGGTTTTCAAAATTTGTCATTCTGCACACTCCGTTAAAGGCTTTATGATATACACATTATTGCTTTTGTTCAAGCATACGGGTCTATTGATTTTTGTACCAGTCCGTAATTTTTTTATTTAAAGATGGGACCGGACTTTCGGAATTTTCCGCACTGCAAGCGTCCTTTAAATAAGGCATCACAATTTCTCTTTTTAATTTCAGCCAATTACTGGGAAGAATATGCGGGGTATGGATATTTCCTGTCTGCGGTAAATGTGCAAGCAATAGCGGATAATATCGCGGCAAAAGTTTTTCGGTAACTTGCCGCAAGCCGGAGAAGCCGCCGGCAAGTGCGAAAGAACTTACCATTAATTTCATTTGATTGGAACGGTCTAAAAGTTGTTTTTGAGTTTTTTCATTAAAGAACCAAATAAAAAACGCTTCGGCTGCTTTTTTATTTTTTGCTTTACTGCATATTCCTGCATAAAGAATATCGTCATTAAGCGGAGTTTTATCGTTAAAACTGAGCCACCTAAAATCGATATTTTCCAATTGTTTTGGCGGCATAGAAAATAGTTCATTGCTTGAAACATAATAGAAAAGACAGTGCCCGTTCCGTACCAGCGAATACGGAGAGTCATATAAATACTTAAATTTAAATTCATCTTCTGCTCTTGCAGAAGAATTTATCTCCTTACTCCAATTCCGTATATAGGCAATCGCATTTTGGAGCGACTTATCATTCCACGAAAAAAAATCATTTTCTTCTTCAAAAGAAGAATTAAAGCCCTTTGCGGTCATATACAAAAATTCATCGCACCACCTCGGCGAAAATCCCATACGGGAATATACGCCGCCGTTTATTTTATTAAATTGAATGGAAGCATCCCGCATTTCATCAGGAGAAATCGTAAAGCCGTTTTTAATTTGCGATTTAACTGCGGACGAAAAAATAATCATAGGTAAATTAAAACTTACCGGAAGTAAATATTGATTATTTGAAATATTTCCTAAATTTAAAAGCTCAGGATAAAAGTCATCTTTATTTATTTTATCTTCGCCGAATAAATTATTTATTTTTCTAAAATTTCCCCGCGCCGATTTTCCTTTTAGCCAAGGTCCCACTACAATGTCAGGCTGTACTTCTGCATTTATAATTGCATCGGCAGGGTTTTCTTTATATTCTACAATGACTTTATACTTGTCTTGCGAATTATTAAATACTTCGCAATAAGAAATAAAATCCGTTCTGTCCGTCCAAATAACGGCAATTTTATTTTCTTCATTTTTTGTACACGAAAAAAATAAAATTTGCGTTGTAAGTAAAAACAAAATTATATTCTTAATTTTTTTCATAGATATCCCGTTAGTAAAGGGCGTTTTTAATCAACAACCCCCAACGCAGAGCGTCGGGGTATTAAACCCTCCGCACGAATAACAATACCGTCATAAACCATATTCAAATTATTATTGAGCATGTTATACGGATAAGTCTTATTGCCCTTTTTATGGTATTATATCGTTTTTTTTTAATTTCGTAAAGAGGAAAAATTATAAGAGCGGAACTCAATTGCTGCAACCAGATACTAAAAAATAGATAAAATTGCCTTACGGATTACTTTGCAAAACAGTTTTTTTGGCAAGGGTTATCCGAATATATATAAAAATCGCTTCTACAAAAAAAAGATGATACAAGAGTTGTTGTATTGATTGATAAAATTAAAAATTTATGTCATAATTTAATCATAGCCGGATATTATTGGATAGTTATATTTTTTATTTGGAGGTTTGATATATGAATACTTACGAAAGTAATATTTACATTTGTGATGATGAAATAACTCCGAAAGTTGGACCATGTCCGGTTAATGGTCCATGTCCTGCTAATATTGGCGCATGTGGTGTAAATGCGGGAATTTGTAATGTTAATGGTGGTGGTTGTGCTGGTAATGCAAGCGGTTGTCAACACGGTGCCGGCGGCTGTGTCATAAATTCATAATATGAGCGTATTCAATACTTAGTTTTTATTTTCATAAAACTGATGGAAGAAGGTGATGGATAAAATAGAACTTTTTATTTCATTAAGCAGTTTATTTACTTTTTCTGCTATGTATTTTATTGGGCATTTTACATATAAGGCTGCAATAGATAAGTATCCTTATGATGAGCAAAGTAAAAAACAAAAGAAGTGGGTGAATATTTATTACCGAATGCAAAAAACGACAGTACATCAAAGGGAAAGTCGTGAAAAATGGGAAAAGTCGATGAAAATGTATTCGGCATTTTCGTGGAAACTATTTAAAATTTTTACACCTATTGCATGTGTTTTGTTTGTTATCTATGCTGCTTGGTTGCATAAATATCCGACAATTTCGCTTATCGGTATGGTTATCTATTTGCTCATAAATTTTATAGTAACGATGATTCACTGTTACAGAGCACAATATAAAATATGAAATTTTCAAAATATAATGTTTATTATTGAATATCTTGTTCCTATCTTTCTTTTTGTAAGGATATTCTTATAACAAATAAAAAAATGAAAACTAATCGTTACTGGATTTTAAATAATATGATATAAATATATAATGGAAATTGAAGAATATGTCAATACTTAATTTAATACTATCAAAGAAAAAAGAATTATTACTCATTACATGTTTTATGATAATTGCACAACTGCTGTCGCAAGGGATTCCTACACTTATAAAATTTATATCCGACAATTTTCTTGAAAGTCCGCCTGTAATAATTTTACTGCTTGCGGGAGGATTGATACTAGCCGGTTTTGTACAGTATTTTTCCGATTATTTTGCCGATAAATATTATTGGAAATTTACAAACGGTATCGGATTGGAATTATTACGAGAATTTTTAATGATAGTTTTAAATAGCAGCAAACAAGTATTTTCTAACATGAACCCCGATGAATTATCTCGAATGGCAACAAGTGACATTCAACAACTAAAAGAAGCAATAATTAAACAGTATTTTATAGCAATCAGTACACTTATCAAAGTAATTACTCTATTGTCATTTGTTTTGCTTTTGGATTACAAATTGGGAACAATGACAATTTTATGGTATGTACTCTTTTATTTTATCAGTAAAAAACTTATTGATAAGATCGCTAAGGATAGAACACGCGAAAGAACTGATTATACGGAAGTTATGGCTTTAGCAAAAGATGCAGTATACGGAAACTTTGATTTAAAATATTATGCGTCATATAACGGGTTTTTTAAACATTTGGAAAACATCAATAAAAAATATATTTCATCTCATATTTCTCTTATGTTGACCAGCTCTCAATCACGCTATTTAAAATATATAGGAAATTTTGCAAGTATTGCAATTATTATTTGTTATAAAACATTTATTTCAACCGATGTAAGTACGGGAACCGTATTGGCAATGTATATGTATTCAATGAATTATTCTTCTGTGTTTAATAGTATTTTAGCATTACGGACATATTCAAAAGACGTTAAAGCCTTAAAAGAGCCGATTGATGATTTTTTTAAAGCGGCGGAAGAAAAAGAAAATGAACATGCTGCGGTTTGTAAAAACATACAGACTATCAAACTCGATAATATTACCGTTACATACGATAGTAAAAACATCTTTACCGATTTTAGCTGCGAATTTAAAAAAGATTCCGTTTATATAATAAACGGTAAAAGCGGAGCGGGAAAAACGAGTTTAATCAATGCACTGCTCGGAGAAATAGATTATCAAGGCACAATCTTTTTTAATGACTGCCCTTATGAAAATATCGATAAAAACTCATTAAGAAGCAGAATAGGAATTGTCCGGCAAAATATCTATTTAATTAACGGAAGCGTTAAAGAAAATATTTTGCTGTTTAACGAAAATTATTCTACGGAAGGAATTGAATACGCTGCAAAAGTTACAGGTATTAAAGATTTAACTCAACACATAGGCACAAGTGAAATCGATAAAGTTTCCGGCGGAGAAAGAAAAAGGATTGCCCTAGCGCGTCTTATGCTTAATATCAATAATAAAGATGTAATTATTTTAGATGAAACATTTGCCAATTTAGATATACATGCTATTCAGTCAATTTTAACCGAACTGCTTAATAAATCTAAAAACAAAATTGTCATTATTATTTCTCATGATGAAACCGTACAAAAATTCTTAGGTGATAATACTAATGTAAATGTACTAAATATTGGAAATGGGAACAATTACTAATTAATTGTATTACAGCAACGGAATGGCATAAGAAATTTACAAAATTAAAATATGAAGAGTTATCTAAATAACGAATATAATTGAAAATAGAACTATATTGTATGATGAAAAACATTCGGATAAAGAAAATAGAATATAATGATGCCCCTAAACAAGTAGCTGAGTCAATATCATTATCTAAAAGAATTGATGATTTTTTGCCGCCTCCTGACAGATTAATCAAATACGCTGAAAGATATAGGCATACAATACACCCGCCTGCTGTCCGACATGCGGATTAAGCTGACGGCGAAGCTCAAAAGCCTAAAGGCTTTCTCGCTTCTTGCAGTTTATCCGCCGCCCGTTAGGTGGACTGCCTGCACTGGGGCACTTTTGGAGGTAAAATTATGAAGAAACTGTTTTTTCCATTATTATTTGGATTGATTTCAACTTTCATTTATGCTGCACCATTTGGTTTAAAAATGAGTATGACAATAGAAGAAATTGCAGAACAGTGTGAAGAAGAACCTGCTTTTATAAAAGATGATATATACCTTGTTAAACCTATAAAAAAACATCCTTTTTTTTATTATTATACTGTATATATAAATGAAAAAACAGGCTTGTATCAAATACGTGCAATTTCAGATTCTGTAACTTGTAATAAATATGGAACTGAAATTCAAAATGCTTTTAACACTGTAAAAGATAGAATTGCAAAAACTTACGGTAGACCAATAATTATAGATAAACTTGATTCCTCATCTATATGGAAGGGCGATAATTATTGGTTTCGTTCTTTAGAAGATGGTGCTCGACAACTTTCAGCAATTTGGGGTGAAAAAACAGAATTAGCAGATGGTTTATCAACTGTAGCCTTAGATTGTGTTGCAGACAATGATGCGTTTCATTATGAAGATGCTCATTTGGTTTTATATTACTATTTTGAAAATGCAAATTCCGTTGAAGATGAGCAAGATTCAGTATTCTAAAGCAAAACTATGAACCCAAATCAAGGCATAATTTATCTTACTGATAAAAATGGCAAGCAGGATAAAACTCGCCAAATCAAACGAATCCAGTTTGACGATATAAAAAATGTTTATCTCATAACTTTTGAAAATTCTGATCGAGTTTTTCATTATAAGCCAGAAAATGTAAAAATTATTAGAAACGTAATTGTTTCGGAAGAGCACACGAGAACTGTTTTTGACTATCTTAAAAACATTGCTTCTTTGAGCGAAATGAAAAACGATGACGGCGAGAAAATTCTTGTAAAAAATTATGATATAGTGCGTCTTATAAATACTGATTCTGCGTTAGCATTTTATTTGGATCCCGAAGGAAAGAAAATAAAATGGAATGGTGTTGCTCACCCTATTTTTCCTTTTGGCTGCAATAATAGTCAATTTAAAGCCGTAACAAATGCTCTTGAAAATTCATTCAGCATAATTCAAGGTCCACCTGGAACAGGGAAAACGCAAACCATCTTGAATATTATTGCGAATCTTCTTATTTTGAACAAAACAATACTTGTCGTTTCGAACAATAATTCTGCTATTGAAAATGTTTACGAAAAACTTTCTTCTAAAAAATATAATCTTGATTTTATAGTAGCTCCGCTTGGAAAAAGTGAAAATATTACTGACTTTCTGCAAAATCAAAAAGAAGAATATCCAGATGAGATGCGAACATGGAAGATAGACCAAAATGAATCTTCATTATTTGACAATCTTACAAAATCATTTGAAATACTAAAATCGCTTTTTAAGTATCAAGAACAAGAAGCAAAACTTAAACAGGAACTTGACGAGTTAGAAACTGAATATAAACATTTTTCTTTTTCAAATGAACATCAAAACTTTTCTTCAAGCAAAAAATTGTCCATAATGCCGTCAGATGAAATAATGGAGTTATGGCAAAATATTCAATACGAACTTGATAAGAACGATTCTCTCGGATTTTTTTCAAAGTTTAAACTATTTTTCAAATATCATATTGGTACTTATAAATTTTGGAAAACAGCCCCAAATTCTGTAATTTCACTGTTAAAAGAATTGTATTATAAAAACCGAATACAAGAATTAAAAAATGAAATCACAGAAAAGGAAGAACTGAAAAAAACTTTCGATGTGGATAATTTTTACAAATCTTCTCTTGATTATCTTCGTCATAGAATCAATAAACGATATGGTAAAAACGAAAATAGAAAATTATTCTCCGCTAAAGATTTAGACAGAGCTGAAAGTGGAGTCTATCAAGAATATCCAATTGTTTTGAGTACGACATTTTCATCAAGAAGTTGCTTGCCTTATTTTTCTCAAGATTTTCTGTTCGATTATCTTATTATGGACGAAGCTTCACAAGTTGATGTTTCTACAGGTGCATTGGCACTTTCTTGTGCAAAAAATATTGTTATTGTTGGCGATAAAAAACAACTTCCGAATGTTGTTACAACTTTAGATAAAAAGAAAGCAAATGAAATTTTTTCGGAGTATAAAATAAACTCAGCTTATGATTTTTCAAATCATAGTTTTTTATCTTCCCTTGAAGAACTCTTGCCTAATATTCCGCAAACTTTGCTTCGCGAGCATTATCGCTGTCATCCTAAAATCATAAATTTCTGCAATCAAAAATTTTACGATAATCAACTCCTCATTATGACAACCGATAACGATGAAAAAGATGTCCTAAAACTATATAAGACAAATGTTGGAAATCATTGTCGAGGACATGAAAATCAAAGGCAAGTAGATGTTATTAAAAAGGAAATTCTGCCGAATCTGTCAGAAATCGACAATGGTGAAATTGGTATAATAGCTCCATACAGAGACCAAACAAATCTTATTTCAAAAAATATTGCTGATATTCAATCAGATACAGTTCATAAATTTCAAGGAAGGGAAAAAGATGTAATTATTATTTCTACGACAGATGATAAGATTACAAATTTTGCAGATGATGCAAATTTATTGAATGTTGCTATTTCCCGTGCAAAAACAAAACTCTGCATAGTAATCTCGGGAAATGAACAGCCAAAAGACAAAAATCTGACTGATTTAATCTCTTATATTCAGTACAATAACTGCGAAATTACAGAAAGCAAGGTAAATTCTGTATTTGATTACCTTTATTCTCAATATACAAAAAAGAAATTTGAATATCTTTCAAAAATAAATAAAATTTCAAAATACGATTCTGAAAATCTTATGTACAATTTAATATGCGAAATATTAAAACTTGACGAGTTTAAGGAACTTGGAGTAATTTTTGAACAGCCAATGGCAGATATTATAAATTCGTCATGTTATAATGCTTTAAGTGAAGAAGAAAAGTCTTATGCTTTAAAAAGCTGGACACATATTGATTTTTTGATTTACAACAAGATTACAAAAGAACCGCTTCTTTCAATTGAAGTTGATGGTCATAAATATCATAAAAAAGGCACTCAACAGTCTGAAAGAGATATGTTAAAGAATCATATACTTAAAATTTGCAATATTCCTCTACTTCGTTTATCTACGACAGGAAGCGGAGAAAAGGAAAAAATTATAGACTGCTTAAAAAATATAAAAATAGATAAAACTGAAAATATTATATATAATAACACATAACACAGTTTTCAAAGCCGACAACGCAGACAAGCTGTGTTGCGATTTAAAACGATGTTAGATGGACTATATGCTAATATATTTCATATCAAACATATAATTTTAGTATATTGATAAATTTTATTAATTGGAGATACTAAATGACATTATTTATTATAGTAGGGGACTTTTCCTTTTTTACCTGCCCCCATACTTCCCGCACTTGAATATTGCTGAAATGCTTTTGAGGATATTAAAGGGAAAATGGATAAGACCAAAGGACTATGCCAGTACTGACACGCTTTTCTATGCCGCTAATCGAATTTTAGCGGCAGTCGGAAAGAGCCTGTTCATTAAATACTCACATACTGTCGCTTAATTTTGATTACTTACATAAAAAAATTATTCTCATAACTGTTGACATACTTTTCTTTTTTTTGTAGAATAATATCCTATTTTCAACACAGTAATATTTAAGGAGTTTTCATGTCAGGACACAGTAAATGGGCAACAATTAAACACGCTAAAGGAGCAGCCGATGCAAAACGCGGTCAGCTGTTTACCAAATTCATTAAAGAAATTTCGATTGCAGCAAAAATGGGCGGCGGCGATACGGCTACAAACCCAAGACTTAGAACCGCAGTATTAAAAGCTCGTGCGGCAAATATGCCTAAAGACAACATTGAAAGAGCAATTAAAAAAGGCACCGGCGAGCTCGGTGCCGTAAACTATGAAGAGCTTTTGTATGAAGGTTATGCTCCCGGCGGCGTTGCCGTTTTGGTTGAAGTTTTAACCGATAATAAGAATAGATCGGCTGCAAGCGTCCGCAATATCTTTACAAAAAGCGGCGGAAACTTAGGAGCTACAGGTTCTGTTGCATATATGTTTAATAGAAAAGGCGTTATTGAATATGATGCCGAAAAAGTAAGTGAAGAAGATATTATGGAAGTTGCTTTGGAAGCCGGAGCCGAAGACATTTCTACTGAAGACGGCGTTATCACCGTTACAACAGACCCCAATGATTTTGCTTCCGTACTTGAAGCCTTGCAAGCCAAAGGATTTGAATCGATATCTGCCGCCGTATCCATGGTTCCCGATACTTATGTTACCCTCGATAACGAAACAACTCAAAAAGCCTTAAAAATGATAGATAAACTTGAAGAAGATGAAGATGTTCAAACGGTCTCTTCAAATATAGAAATCCCCGACGGTTTTGAAATGCCGGAATAAAACGCTAATAAAAAAACCTTGCTCCTTTTGAAGCAAGGTTTTTTAAGCATTTACGAAAGATACTTTTCGTCCGCTTTATTTTGTTATAAACTTAAGCAAGTCGATTACCCTATTTGAATAACCCCACTCATTATCATACCAAGATACAAGCTTAAAGAATCGTTTTTCGCCCGGCAAGTTATTTTGCAGCGTAGCCTTGCTGTCATAAATTGAAGAACGTTCATCATGAATAATGTCCGTCGAAACAATTTCTTCATCGCAATACCCCAAGATATTCTTCATATAAGATTCTGAAGCTTTTTTCATTGCGGCATCAATTTCTTCTATACTGGTATCTTTTTCGGTTCTGATAGTAAGATCAACGACAGAACCGGTCGGTGTCGGAACTCTAAAAGACATGCCGGTAAGTTTTCCCTTTGTTGACGGAAGTACTTCACCTACAGCCTTTGCGGCACCGGTTGTAGACGGAATAATATTAACGGCAGCAGCCCTTCCCCCTCTCCAATCTTTTTGCGAAACCCCGTCAACGGTTTTTTGTGTCGCAGTATACGAGTGAATTGTCGTCATAAGCCCCGTTTCAATTCCAAAGCCTTCTTTTAAAAGCACGTGAACAACAGGTGCTAAACAATTTGTTGTGCAGCTTGCATTTGAAACAACATGATGTTCTTTCGGGTTATATTCGTTTTCGTTCACACCCATAACAAACGTCTTAATTGGTTTTGTTGCGTCTTTGCTTTTTCCGGGAGCGGTAATAATAACCTTTTTTGCGCCGGCTTCAATATGTTCATAAGCCCTTTCATTCGTATAAATGCCGGTACTCTCAATAACAACATCAATGCCTAAATCTTTCCATGGTAATTGAACAGGACTTAAACCCTTACCGGAAATACATTTAATTTTATGACCGTTTACAACAAGAACATCTTCACCATCCGTTCCGATTTTTGCATCCATCTTCCCTTGAACCGAATCATATTTTAACTGATACGCAAAATATTTAGCATCGGTTGAAAGATCAACCACTGCAACAACATCGAATTTGTCTTTTCCGAGCAAATCCTGATTTACTAATGCTTGAAAAACAAGCCTTCCGATTCTTCCGAATCCGTTGATAGCTACTTTCATACAAACTCCTATTTTATAATGAATTTATTTTATTGTACAGCAAATTACTTTATCTGTCAATCTTAATGTATTGACATTACATGACAAACCGCATCACAAAAGTTGTAAAACGGAAAATAAGTAATCATCATTGATCATACA
>CALINC010000136.1 GCA_938045195.1 uncultured Treponema sp. | reverse complement strand
GTAGAACGAAAGCCGCAAGGCTTTTGATAATTTTTTCAAAAAGTTTTTATGGGAGAAATTATAATTTATGTATATGGGGTTTTTAAAAAACATAGTACGTGTTTGTCTCAAACTGTTTTTAATCGGTATAATTTGTTTTAATTTGTTTGCAGAAGAAGATGTTGAAAAACAGGGGGTACCTTCGGTAATAGTTCTTTCGCCTTTAAGCGTTAAAGACTATTTGGTAACACCGGGCGATGTATATCGGTTAAGTTATGTGGTATATAATTCCCCTGTAGTATTTGATATTGCAATAGATACTTCATATAATGTAAGAGTATCAAATTTAGCGGTTATAAACATAGAGGGCAAAACATATATAGAATTTAAAAAAATAGTAGAATCCATTGTTATAAAAAACTACCCAATGACAGCTGTTCAATTTTCTCTGGTACATCAAGGGGCTTTTTCTGTTTTTGTACGCGGTGAGGTAAAAACTGCTTATGAACATAAGGCAGAAGCTTTAACGAGACTTTCGGATATTATTCAAGACTGTCTTACACCTTATTCTTCAACTCGTGATATAAAAATTACATCGGCAAACGGTAAAACAAAAACGTATGATCTTTTTAAAGCAACGCGGGATGGTCAATTAAAGGAAAATCCTTATGTCAGACCCGGAGACGTTATTGAAATTGGAAGAGCCGAAAGGTTTATCTCAATAGAAGGAAGTATTGAGCGGCCGGGTACATACGAAATATTAAAAGATGAAAACATAGATGCTATGATAACCGTATACGGACATGGGCTTACACAATCGGCGGATTTATCCTCTTTGACGGTATATAGAGGAGCAGACTCCGCGTCTTTTCCGTTAGGTAATGTTTTTTTTCTTGATACGGAGGAAAAACAAAATGAATTTATTTTAGAAAACGGAGACCGTATTGTAATAAATAATAAATCTTCACGAAAGCCGGTAATATATTTTGAGGGAGCTTTAAATATATCGGAAGAAAAGATTTTAGATTCCGTTACAAAGGATGATAAAAAGATAAAAGATATAAATAATATAAATAATATAAATGACACAGATAAATCTACAATTATACCGGTACAATTTACACCCGGTGATGATTTAGTTTCTATGATCAGAAGCAGGCGTTCTTGGTTCTCACCAAAATCAGATACATATAATGCCTATCTTGTACGTAGCGGTAAAAAAATACCTATTAATTTAAATAAAATTTTTTATGATATAAATTATAACGAATTTATTGAGGTTTTACCGGAAGACAAATTAGTTGTACCTTTTTTGGAACAATATGTTACCGTTTCCGGTGCTGTTATATCTCCGGGAAGATATCCGTATGTTCCGGATAGAACATGGGAGTATTATGTTAGTTTGGCAGGCGGCTTTGATACCAATAGAAATGATTGGGGATCCGTTGTTATAACTAATGTATACGGTAAAAAAATGAATAAAAAAGATGTTATTTTACCCGAAACTACGATAACGGCAAGAGTAAATTCTTTTTCATATTTTTTTAATAAATATTCACCCATTATTACCGTATCCGCTTCGGTTATAACGGCGGTTCTTGCTATATTAACATTTATATCTAGAAAATAAAATGTACAAGGATGTACATTTTTACTCAAACGTCATATATTGTATGTGTGTGTTTTACAGCACACATTTAAAAAAACTTTTTTATGGGGAGATATTATGGGTTTTGTTCAAGAGATGAAACAAAAGGCAAAGGAGTTCGGAAACCGTTTGGTTTTGCCTGAAGGATGCGAGGAGCGGACATTAAAAGCCGCCCGCTCGATTGTAGATGAAAAATTAGTTTCGGAGCTTTTTCTAATAGGTGCGGAAAATGAAGTAAAAGCCGCTGCCGAAAAAGCGGGTACGGACTTATCCGGTATTGTCATTATTGATCCTGTAAAATCGGAATGGCTTGCTTCTTTTGCCGATGCTTATTACGAAAAACGAAAAGCAAAAGGGATGACTGCCGAACAGGCAAAAATCGAAATGAGTAATCCGCTCGGTTTTGCAGCGATGATGCTTAATCAAAATAAGGCTGACGCTATGGTGGCGGGTGCTTTAAATACAACCGCTGACGTTCTTCGCGCCGGGTTAAAAGTTGTAGGCACTCAACCCGGAATGAAAACAGCATCTTCTTGCTTTTTAATGGATACAAAAAATCCGGAACTCGGTGCAAACGGTGTATTTATTTTTTCGGATTGTGCGGTAATTCCGACGCCTACTTCCGAGCAGCTCGTAGACATCGCTTGTTCTGCAGCTCAAAGTTGTAAAGTCTTTGCCGGTGCTGAACCCGTTGTTGCAATGCTTTCTTTTTCTACCAAAGGTTCGGGAGGCGACAAGGACGAGAATATTTTGCGCGTTCGCGAGGCTGTAAAACTTTTAAAAGAAAAAAATCCTGATTTTGTATTTGACGGCGAAATTCAACTTGATTGTGCAATAGTACCGTCCGTAATGCAAAAAAAAGCCGCCGACTCTCCCGTTAAGGGGCGTGCAAACACATTAATTTTTCCGGATTTGGGAGCCGGAAATATAGGTTATAAACTTGTGCAGCGCATTGCAGGAGCTGAGGCTTTAGGGCCTTTCTTGCAGGGATTTGCAAAACCGATTTCCGACTTGTCGCGGGGATGCTCGGTAGATGATATAGTAACAACTTCTGCCGTAACCCTCGTTCAGGCGGGGAAAAAATAAAAAATTGCCGTTTTTATGCCTAAGTCTGTAAGTACTCTTATAGCCGAAGCCGTCGAAGCGGGAAAAAAGAGAGATTATAAAACCTCAATTAAAATCCTCGAAGATTTGGCGGCAAAAGGTGCTGCGGAGAATTTTTCACCATTTGATACTGAAAAAAAAGGTTCGCCGGAAATATATTTGTATCTTTCACGGGCTTGGGCAGCGGAAAAAAACTTTACGCGGGCAATCGCTTATGGGCGCTCTTATATAAAACGGGCGGAAAAAGACCCTGCCGGCTGGTTTTTTTTAGGCAGAAACTATATTCTTGCGTCTCAATTTGAAAAAGCCGCCTATTGTCTCGAAAAAAGTCTTCATTTAAACCCGTCAGTACTTGAAGTGCGGGCAATGCTGGGAATGGCGTACCTAAAAGGAAAAAAAGCCCGCTTGGCACGAGCCGTCTTTGAAGAAGCGTTAAAATATGCTCCCGCCGATACTAAATTAAACAACGGTTACTTAAATTCACTTTTTATAGAAGCTATAACCGAATTTAGGAGCGGAAGCCTTGACCTCGCCGCTCAAATGTTTACTTTTGTAATAAACAATAAAATGGATGGTGTTCTTCCTCGTTTATATCTTGCCCATACGCTAAAAATGCAAGGTTCATTAAAAGAAGCTCTCTTACAATATGAAGCTGCCTGTATGCTTGCTCCCAAAGATTCTTCCTTAAAGTGGTATACCGCAATGATTAAAATGGAATTGGGGAATGCTGCAGAAGCGGCGGAAGATTTAGCGGCTTTGGGCATTCAAATTCCCGATGACGGAATTTCGGAGCAATTTTTTGCTTTAGGTGCAGTCAAAAAACATCTTGAAGCAGGCGACTATTCCCGCGCTGCAACTGCCGCTCGAATTTATATAAAAACATTCGGAAGTAATGCCGAGATACGCCTCTTAGCTGCCGAAGCTCAACGGCGTATGGGTAATATAAACACCGCCCTAAATCACTACAAATGCGCTCTCGATGACGAGCCGCAAAATCCGTATCCTCATTATGGAATTTTGCTTACGTTGCAAGAATCTTTTAGATGGGAAGAATTAAGCAGTGCAATTTTGCGGGCGGAAAACTCAGGTTTCTGTGATGCCGAAGATATTTATTATTACAAAATAATTACGGCAGCGCATATTGATAATCCTCCTGAAGAAGTACTTCCGCATCTTCAGGGTTTACTTAAAAACGGTAAGGCTGATGCCGCACTTTTTAATGCGCTTGCCTGCACGTATGTAAAAATAGGGCTGCCTGAACTTGCAATAAATTGGTATGACAAAGCCTTGCTTCTAAATGACGAAGATGAAGAAGCCTCTATCGGAAAAATTGCCTGCTATGAATATCTCGATATGTATGATAAAGCTTATGAGCAATATAAAACTTGTCTTAAACGGAAAACCGGAAACATATATCTGCGCCGCGATTTTGTGCAATTTTTAGAAAAATACGAAAATTGGGAAGAAGCAGCAAATGAACTTGAAATTCTTAACGGTCGGGTTTCCGGTGTAAACTTTGATCCCGATCTTGCTCTTTTTAGACGAAAAGCCGGACAGTATCAAAAAGCGGCAATTTTATACCGAAAAATGCTTTTGGCAAAACCTGAAGAAAAAATACTACTGCATAATTTAGTTTTTTGTCTGGATAAAATGCGGCAGCCGAAGACCGCCTTAGAGCTTTTAAAAGCTGCAAGGAATACTTTTGGAATAAACGAAGATACTTTTTTGATTGAAGGAATTTTGCAGATGCGGCTTAAAAATTATGAAGAAGCAGCGAGAGCCTTTCAGTATATTGCAGAAAAATATCCGCAAAATCAACATGCGGCTGAACTTTTAAAGCGGGTAAAAATATAAGCGGAACCTTTTATAAAAACAGAATGAGTAAAGATTATTGTAACGAATTTTTTTTTAAAGAATACGAAAGCTGTGTGCTGTGCCCAAAACGGTGCAATGTAAACCGCAATGCAGGGAGAACCGGTTTTTGTAACGAGACAAATGAATTGCGCATTGCGTGGGCAGGTCTCCATTTAGGAGAAGAGCCCCCGGTAACGGGGGCGGGCGGGTCGGGTACAATTTTTATAACCGGCTGCAATTTGCGCTGTTCTTTTTGTCAAAATTATCAAATCTCTCAGTGTGGAATAGGCAGAGCGGTAAGTTTAAAAGAATTCTCCGATATTTGTTTATTGCTGCAATCGGAGCATGCTGAGAACATAAATATTGTAACCGGCAGTCATGCAATTCCTGCAATTGCAGCGGGGCTGCGGGTTGCAAAACAAAATGGACTGACAATTCCTGTAGTCTGGAATTCTTCAGGATATGAAACGGAAGAAGCCCTTGAACTTTTGAAAGATTGTGTTGACGGATGGCTTCCCGATCTAAAAACCTTGAATAAGGAGGTTGCCGCACAAGTATTCGCTGCCCCCGATTATCCGAGTGTTGCAGTAAAAGCTATTTTAAAAATGACGAATCTTTCTCCCTTAAAAATAGAATACTCCAATGCAGAAAAATATCCATTCGGAAAACTTCTATCCGGTGTCATTGTAAGACACTTGGCATTACCATCAAGGATGCAGGATACTAAAGCCGTACTCAAATGGTTTGCCGCAAATTTAAAAAACAAAGCGTTCCTTTCGCTGATGACGCAATATACGCCGATAAAAACGAATCCGCATGCTAAAAAAATTAATCTTTTTGAAAACCGCATGTTAAAAAATTCCGAAGATATGATTTTGCGCGACCTTTTATCGATTTTACAAATTGATGACGGTTTTTATCAAGAGCTTGTCCCTTCCGATGATTGGCTGCCGGATTTTAACATTCGGCAAACGTTTTCATCTTCTCTTTCAAAACCGTTATGGCACTGGAAAGATTAGGAATTGCACTATTTAAAAAAAAATGATAATATTGCTCCTGTGGTTAAATTTAAGTTTACGCTTTTAGGAATTATTTATTTTTTGTTTTCATCTTTACTGCTTTTGTCGGGATTAGTTCGGGGCGAAATTTTTTCTTCCGTATGCGCTGCCGGTTTAATTCTTTATTTTATTTTTGCTTTTTTCTCGTTGATAATTACGTCTTTGGTTTGGAGGAAATCTGCGTTTAAAATTTGTTTAAAAAATAATACCATTACCATATCTCCCACAAAACAGGGCAAAGAAACAAAAAGGGCTCCCTTATGTATGCCTGCCGTCATCTCTTTTTATTGCTTTGTCTTTTTTACGGATATAGAGATAAAAAGCAGAAAGTTGATTTTTAATATTAAACTCAATAAGAGCGAAACTTTTTTTTCTATCCCGCAAAGTGAGCGCGGCAGATTTTTCCCTTTTGAAGAATATATTGAGCTTGCCGACATTGCCGGTTTTTTTTCTTTTAGATTTTTTCAAAAAGAAAAAAATATAAAAGAACTTTTTATAGAACCATGTATATCAAATATAAATTTTCCCGAATTACCGGAAATACTGAATGAAACATTTGATGCACGCAGTAATTTTAAACGGAATGATGAATTATATGATGTACGTCCATATACTCCCGGAGATGATACACGTAAAATAAATTGGAAACTTTTTGCTCACACCGAAGAGCTTTCAATCAAACAAGGAGATTTTGTCCCGCCGCCGCAAAAATTTTTTACTTTATATATTGCAGAACCGCAGATTGCCAAAATAAATACTTTTTTTCAAAAAAAATATGATGAGTTTATAAATACGGCAGCTTCATTTGCAGCCTATTTATATGAACATAATATGAGCTTTTCTATTTTATTTTATGATAATATAAAAAGAGAATTTAATATTGAAAATATTAAAGCCGATGATAAGAAGGGACTTGAAAAAATAAAACGAACGTTTTGCATACCTCAAGTTAAACTGAATAATGAAAAGTTTGTTTTGCCGGTTTTTAATAACGAAGTTTATAAAAAAAGCAGCCTCTTATGTTTTTTTATGCCCTCTGCTTTTTTAAGTACAACCGTATTAACTAAAAATTTTTCCAATTATAAAAATAAAGTTGTTTTTTATTTTGGCATAAAGCAGAAAATCACTAATCCGAAAAATTTAATTTACTCTTTTTTGTTTAGAACAAGAGTAGAAAAGAAAACGACCGTTCAAAACAGCAAACTAAACGCAAAGATTGAAAACACTGTAAAAGAAATGCGTAAAGGAGGTTTTTATGCTTACACGCTTTAGAATAAATTTTATTATAAGAATATTTTCAATAGTACTACTCGGCGTTATTCCATATCTATTTTTATTTGAGATATTACCGGCATTTATATTGCCGGCATGGTCTATTATAATTATTTTTTTATGTTTTAAACTGGAAGAAAAAAAAGTAAAATTATCTTCTTCAATATTTTTAATTTCTATTGCAGGAATTACTTTTTGGACGTGTATATTTTTTATTTGTAAAATAATTTCTTTAGAAATCTTCGATATTCTTTATTTAAGATTGGAAATAATTATTCCCTTTTTATTTTTACAGACTTTATTTATTGCTATAACATCGGTTTCATTTTTAAAAAAAGAAAATTACCGCAGATATGAACCTATCTTTTTTTTCTTTTTGTTTTCGTTAATGTTTTGGACGCAGGCTAATTATTCGCTTTCCATTTTTGAACATCCGATATACGCCGTGGTTTTCGCCGGAATATTTTTTTTAATGGAAATTATAAGAGTATTTTTATCTTTTAAAATAAACAAACGGCAAGTAAAATTTTTTATATTTTTTTTACCTTTTTTAATTGCAGCTTTCATTCTCATTTTAAAAAATTATAATGAAAGTTCGGTTGCAAATCACGGCGGGCTTTTGCAGCCGACTCTCTTTCAATTTGATTTTTCGGATTATTTAAAACTTCAAAGTGAAATTAAAATGAGTGACGATTTGGTTTTAGTTGCACATTTTAATAATGAGTTTTCGAATAATATGTTGAGAAGATTATATCTTTCAGGTTGGGACAATGCAAAAGGGTTTTATGAAAAGAAAGCTCCCGATGAGCATACACAAATTACCGTATTACCTAAAACAAAAAAAGAAATTCCGCATCATGAATTTACTTTACGG
This sequence comes from uncultured Treponema sp., assembly GCA_938045195.1. GTDB lineage: Bacteria > Spirochaetota > Spirochaetia > Treponematales > Treponemataceae > Treponema_B. Next base: position 26,658 of record CALINC010000136.1, on the reverse strand, counting down.
GAAGATGTTGAGCAGGAATATTTTTTTGTAAACTTATCGCCGTCATCATTTATTGCAATGGATTATCCTATAAAAGTTGTTCCGTATAATATCTGGAATAGTAAAAAATTTAACGGCGGTTATAAAGTTATCAGCAGTGCTATTTATTCATTTGCAGAAGATATTTATGGCGGCACACCTCCGACGGGTTCTCCTACAGAGGGCTTAACTTATAATGATTTAAAATTTTATACTCAAATAGATAAAAAAACTTTTGATTTAGTTCATAAAAAAGCCGAAGAATTAACGCAAAACGTCCCTGCATATTTAGATAAAGTACTTGCAGTGCAAAATTATTTTACAAACGGAGACTTTAGATATTCGTTAAAACCCGGTAAAGCATTAGACGGAAACCAGTTAAAATATTTTTTAACCGAAGCAAAAAAAGGATACTGTACATATTTTGCTTTTTCTTTTGCATTAATGTTGAGAAGTTTAGGAATCCCTGCCCGTATCGCTGTCGGTTTTTTTGTTCAACCTGAATCAGGAATTATGAATTATTATCCGGTACGTGCGAATATGGCACACGCATGGACTGAAGTTTTTTTTCCGTCTATAGGCTGGGTAAGTTTTGATGCTACCGCTCAAATACTTGCAGACGGTGAAAATTTAAATTTTCAAATGAATGCAGGAGGAGAAGAATTTAATTCTTTATTAAGCGAAATATTGGAAAACCGCAGTGAAATAAAATTTTCTGAAATTGAAGAAGATGCTGCTCCTGAAACGGCAGGCGATTATATTAAAAAGTTTTTTAAAAGACATATTTCGCTTTTGATAATATCCCTTTTTATTATTTTGGCTCTCTCTTTATGTTTTTATAAATTCTATCCGTATTTAATTTTAAAATTTTCTAAAAACAATAGAAAAATTATTTTAACGGCGGGGAAACTTTTCGATAAACGTAAAAATAAAAACTCCGATGCCGAAATAATATATAGAATGAACTCGCTTGTAAAAAAAGCAAAGTTTGCTCCTAAATGTTCTTTGCAAGATGCAAAAGACGCTATGTCATTATTAAAACATATTAAAATTAAGGAGAATACCTAACAATGAATTTAAAAAAAGTTTTTACTTGTATATTTTTATTTGTTTTACTTTCTTTATGCAATGCGGAAACTCCAAACGAAATTGCGGCTATTGCAGATGAAGCCGCCGCCGCTGAGAACTGGGAAAAGGCTTTATCAACTTTGCAGGACGGTATAAAACAATTCCCGAACGACGCAAATCTTTTATTAAAACTTGGAATTATATACTATGATAAAAGTTTATACCGGCCTGCATATAAAATTTTTAAGAAAGGGCTTGCTATAAATAAATATAATACGGAACTTTTATTCTATGCCTCTAATGCCTCCGCTGCATTAAATAAAGATGAAGAAGCCTTATATTATATCAAAGAATATTTACACTTTATTCCGGATGATAGATACGCGGCTTCAAACTACGGCTGGCTTTGTTTTAAATGCCATAAAACAAATGAAGGTATTGATTATCTTTTAAAAAACATAAAAGAATACGGCAATCATATTTCAGTATGTAATTCTCTGGGGACATTATATAGCGAAATATTCGATTATGCAAATGCAAAAAAATATTATACAACTGCAATCAAACTTGCAGAAGCAGGAAATAAAAAATATTCTGCGTCCATTTACTATTATAATAAGGCAATATTGGAAAGTCAATTTTATAATTTTCAAGCAGCACTTGATGATGCTGAGAACGCATTAAAAATGCAGGAACGTAATTCCGGTTATATGATAATCGGAGAACTACAAGAGCGCAAAAATAATTTTTCTGAAGCCTTAAAGGCATATTTATCTGCATCAAACCTTGACGATACGCCTCTTGCAAATTTAAGTGTTGTAAACACATTTTTATCCACCGGTAATTTTGAAAATGCAGAAAAATATCTTTTGGGAATAATTAAGAATACAAACGAAGCGTGGATTTCAAATTACGGCTTGAGTGTAAATGAATTTAAAAGCAATATTTATGATATACTGAAAAAATTTTATAAACAAAAATATAATTTTGAAAAGACAAAATTGACTTTAGGCTTCGGTGATTGGATTAAAACCGCTTATACTAAAATAAATTACAGATTAAAATATAAATACTATGATTCGGTTTGCCGGGTTTATACACTAAAAGTTGCAAAAGAATATAAAAGGCATGATGCATATTTTTTAGCAGACGCTTCATACTCATTGCACATAAATGCCTTTTATTATATAGCATTTAAAAATAAAGGAAAAAAAGCATTAAAGTATTTTGAATGCGCCGAAAAAATTGAAACGGAATTTGTTCCCAAAAGTGCCGGCGGATATATTGCCGAAAAAGCCATTATCGAAAAAGATTTAAATATGTTAAATAAAGGAATATCAAAAATGGATCCCGTATGGGAACGGCAGCCTCTTACGGAATTATATGCAGAAGGAATGAAAATTGCAAAAAATAAATCACTGCAATTATATTACCTCTATTCGGAATCTTTGTATGAAATAAATCCGGCTGCTTTTTTAGACTATGATATTAAATTGCCGATAAAGCTCAATCTGCAAAATGCACAAAACATAAAAATAAAATCCAAAGATATTAATTCTATTTTACATTCTTCTCGTTTTATTATAGACTCCAACTCTCCGTTTGAATTGCAAATAAAATTTACCAAAGATATTTTGACATTAAAACTCACTGGTAAAAACGGTTACCATCTTTTTACTAAAAATTTTAAAATCGAAAAACATGATAAAACGAATTTTAAAAAATCTGTCAATGAATTTGTAAAATTATTGTTTAGAGTAAAATTATAAAAAAATGCCTAGACAAAATTATATTTTTATGTATACTAAAATGTTATGAATACAAAAGAAATTATTGAAGAATTAAAAGCCGGTATTGGGAAAGTTATAAAAGGAAAAGATGAAATTATTACTCTTTTTGTTTCGGCTTTTTTGACCGGCGGGCATGTTTTGCTTGATGATATCCCCGGCGTAGGGAAAACGACAATGGTAAAAGCTCTTGCAAAATTAATTCAAAAAAAATCAATACAAGATCAAATTGTGCAAACCGAATTTAAACGTCTTCAGTGTACACCCGATTTGTTACCTTATGATATAACAGGTGTCGATGTATTCAATGCGAAGACTCAATCTTTTGAATTTATGCCGGGTCCGGTATTTTGCGACATATTTTTAGCCGACGAATTAAACAGAACGCCGCCCAAAGTACAAGCAGCTCTTCTTGAGGTTATGGAAGAACGGCAGGTTACAATCGGAAGGCAAACACATAAATTGAGTGATTTATTTTTTACGGCAGCTACGCAAAATCCGGTAGAAACATTGGGAACATATCCGTTACCGCCGGCTCAGCTTGACCGCTTTATGGTTTCTCTTTCTTTAGGTTATCCCAATGATGAAGCTGCTTTGCAAATATTGCAAGGTAATCCTGCGGTAGCTGCACTCAACTCTTTAACGCCGGTTGTGTATGCTGAAGACATTTTCCTTTCACGGAAAGAACAAGAAACCGTATTTTGTCATCCTGAATTGCAAAAAGCCTTAATAGATATTTGTAATGCAACGCGGCTTCATTCCGATATTGAGCTCGGTGCATCCCCCCGTTCTTCACTTCAATTTTTACAATTAGCAAAAACAACTGCGCTTGCAAATAGAAGAACATGGGTTGAAGATACGGACTTCATATACATTGCTCCCAGTGTATTGGCTCACCGCTGTATATTTAAAACGGAAAAAATAAATGCAAAAGAAATAATTGCGGAAATTACAAAAAATATTTTACACAAAATGAATAAAAGTGTAAATTGGGCAAAGCAAGATTAATTTAAATATTGACGAGTACTTGACTTTATAAAAATAACAAATTACAATAACCGCATACTTTATGGAGGAGTATATAATGGAAGATGTAAAGAAAGAAAAAATTTCCGTTGCACAGGTTCTGAAGTTCCTAATTCCATCCATTGTCGGTGTTTTACTTTTAATGACACCGTTTAAACTCAACGGAGCCTCGACTGTTATGGTTTCGGTAATTTCTAAGTTGATTAATAAAGGAATCAACTCAGTAGTACCGATTTATATTCCGGTATTGGTTGTTATAACAATTTCATGTTTACTGACGCTTATTTACAAAATTGCAAAACCTGCATTTATCGAAAAAAGTGAATTGCTTAAACGGGTTTGCGGTGTTTCGTGGTTTTGGGTAATTACCCGTCTTATCGGACTTGTTCTCGCATACATGACGGCGTTTAAATTGGGACCGGAAATTCTATGGGGAGACAATACGGGCGGCCTTATTCTATTTGATTTAATAGGCGGTTTATTTACGATTTTCTTAACGGCAGGTTTTATTTTACCATTCTTGACCGAATTCGGCTTATTGGAATATGTCGGTGTTTTCTTAACAGCGGTTATGCGTCCTATTTTCCGTTTACCCGGACGCTCTGCGATTGACTGTATTGCATCATGGATAGGCGACGGTACAATAGGTGTTGCTCTTACAAACAAACAATATGAAGAAGGCTATTATAGTGCAAGAGAATCGGCTGTTATCGCTACGACATTCTCTGCAGTTTCAATTACCTTTTGCTTGGTCGTTTTGCAAAACGTAGGTCTTACGGATTACTTCGCACAATATTATTTAACGGTCAGTGTTGCAGGTATTGTTGCTGCTATATTGGTTCCGCGCATTCCTCCGCTTTCACTTAAGAAAGATACTTATTTGACAGCACAGCCGAATACAAAAGGAGAAACAATTCCCGCAGGATTTACCCGTCATCAATGGGGGTTGCATCTTGCTGTAAAAAAAGCTGAAGCCAACGGTAACCCTGTTCAATTTTTAAAGAATGGAACAAAAACAGTTTTGGATTTGTGGTTAGGTGTCGTTCCGATTATTATGGCGGCAGGTACATTAGCCTTAGTATTATCCGAAGCAACACCCATATTTACTTGGCTCGGAAAACCTTTTGAACCTATTTTCAATTTATTTAGAGTCCCCGAAGCGGCTGCAGCAAGTTCTACAATGGTTGTCGGTTTTGCGGATATGGTTGTCCCGTCAATTTTAGCGGCAAGCATCCAATCTCCGATGACAAGATTTATTGTAGCAGCAGTTTCCGTAACACAACTTTTATATATGTCCGAAACGGGTGCCGTTATTTTAGGTTCAAAATTGCCTGTAAACTTGGCAGACTTGTTCCTCATTTTCTTGGAAAGAACTATCATTACCATTCCGATTGTTATAGCGATGGCTCATTTGTTCTTTTAATTAAAGGGTTCCTCTAAAAGCCCCTTAAAACGAATAAGAAAAAATAAGAACGTTACGGAATCAACAACCCCGACGCAGAGCGTCGGGGTATTAAACCCGCCGCACGAATAAAGGAAAGAGGACTATTTGATGAAGAAGAGCGGCTGAAAGTATTGAGTAAGTTTGAAGACTCCCTTGAAAGGCTGAAAGTTTACTTTCGTCCGCTAAAATGAATCAGTCTCGTTAAACGCTGCTTATTGGCGTATGTGTCCACCGCACACTATTAATACGACAGCTTGCAAAATTCATATTTTGTTAGGCTGTTGGATTGTACAGAATAAAAAAGATAAATTGGAAACTATTTACACCGGTGTTAAAAAAACTTTAAAAAAGATGCGAGGACTTATGCACGAAAATCAGCATAAAGTCGGCAAAGTAAATAATCGATAAAATGGAATGCACACTTTTATCGGCTGTTTTCTTTTATAGTTTTACTTTTTCTTTCGTGTTTTTAACGTGGGTATTTTATGCGTGGTCTTGATTTTATTTTGGAATAAGACTAAAATTGCACTATATTGTAAGCAATAATTTTAGGAGGATTGTATGTCTGATATTATTTACATTGAGGGACGTGAAATTTTAGATTCACGCGGGAACCCTACCGTTGAAGTTGAAGTACAGTTAAGCGATTACAGCTACGGCAGAGCCTGTGTTCCGTCAGGAGCATCGACCGGAGAATATGAAGCCTTGGAAATGCGGGATGGTGATAAAGCCCGTTACAACGGAAAAGGCGTGCTAAAAGCTGTAGACCAAGTTAACACTGTAATTGCAGAAGAATTGGACGGTGAGGATGCTTTGGATCAAGCTGAAATTGACAGGATGCTGCTTACGCTTGATGGAACGGAAAATAAATCTAAGCTCGGCGCAAATGCGATGCTCGGAGTTTCTATGGCTGTTGCAAGAGCCGCTGCCGACAGTTTAGGACTTCCGCTTTACCGCTATTTGGGCGGGGCACACGCTATGCAAATGCCCGTTCCGATGGCAAATATTATCAACGGCGGCAGGCACTCCGATAACAAGATTGATTTTCAAGAATATATGGTTATGCCCGTCGGCGCACCGTCTTTACGCGAAGCAGTTAGAATGACGGCTGAAATTTTTCACGCTTTAAAAGACATCTTAAAAAAGGATGGACATGTTACAGCTGTCGGTGATGAAGGCGGTTTTGCTCCCAATATCGAAAATGTGCAAGCCTTGGATTACATAATGAAAGCGATTGAAAAAGCCGGTTACAAGCCGGGTAAGGATGCTGTTATCGCTTTAGACTGTGCCTCTTCGGAACTTTATGACGCAGGGGATAGAAAGGGTTATAAATTCTGGAAATCGGAACCATCTAAACTTTTTACAGCCGACCGGATGATTGAACTGTTTAAAGATTGGGTTTCAAAATATCCGATTGTTTCTATTGAAGACCCGCTTGACCAAAATGATTGGGAAGGCTACGTCCGAATGACAAAAGAACTCGGCGGCAAAATTCAAATTGTCGGTGATGATTTTTTTGTAACAAATACAAAACGGTTGGAGCGCGGAATTAAAGAAGGTGCATGCAATTCAATTCTGATTAAATTGAATCAAATCGGTACGGTAACCGAAACGATTGACGCTGTAAGAATGGCTCAAAAAGCGGGCTATACGGCGGTTATTTCGCACCGATCGGGCGAAACGGAAGATGCCTTTATTGCAGACCTCGCCGTTGCTTTAGAAACGGGACAAATTAAAACCGGTTCAATGAGCCGAAGCGATCGTATTGCCAAATACAACCAGCTTATGCGGATTGAAGACGAACTCGGCTGCAATGCCCGATATGCGGGGATTAAAACTTTTTCAAATCTAAATTTAAAATAGATTGGAATAATGTTAAAATACCCGCTTTTGTGTTCGTATATGTCTGAGCGGGTATTTTAATTAAAAATTATGCATCAATTTCTGCAAGTAAATTCTTCATTATGAATTTGCGGCGCTCCGGCGTGTTTTTTCCCATATAAAATTCCAAAACGGACGGAACCTTTTTTAAGGTTTGAACATTAACGGGTAAAAGTTTTATGTCTTTGCCGATAAATTGCCCGAATTCATTGGGGCTTATCTCGCCTAAACCTTTAAACCGTGTAATTTCGGCTGATGTCCCTAATTTTGCAACAGAATCGTCCCGTTCTTTTTCGGAATAACAATAGCAGGTTTCTTTTTTGGTGCGCACTCTAAAAAGAGGAGTTTCTAAAATATAAACTCTGCCGGAAGTTACCAGCTCTTCAAAGTAGCTCAAGAAGAATGTTAAAAGCAAATTGCGGATATGGAAACCGTCATTGTCAGCGTCGGTTGCAATTACAATTTTTGAATAACGCAAACCTTCAATATCGGTTTCAATGCCGAGTGCCATCATCATATTGTAAAGCTCTGCATTCTTATAAATAAGAGCGCGTTTTTTGCCGTACATATTTTCGGGTTTCCCTCGTAGCGAAAAAATTGCTTGCGTTAAAACGTCGCGGCTTGAAACCATTGCTCCTGTTGCGGAATCTCCTTCCGTAACAAAAATCATTGTGTCTTCGCCGAATTTCCCGTCGCCTAAATGAAATTTACAGTCTTTTAATTTTGGAATTTTTATTGCAATTTTTTTCGCCGCCGCTTTTGCTTCTTTTTTTACGGTGTTTAACTCCGTACGGAGTTTCTCATTTGCAATAATTTTACTTTCAAGTTTTGAAGCCGTATCGGCATTTTTTTGCAGCCATTCGACCACTGCGGATTTTGTATCATTTACAATCCAAGAACGTACTTCCGTATTGCCGAGTTTATTTTTTGTTTGGCTTTCAAAAACGGGTGCTTGAATTTTTACGGCAACTGCGGCACAAGTGCCCTCGCGTACGTCTTCACTTTTATAATTCTTTCTAAAATATTCATTAATACCTTTGAGCAGTCCCTCTTTAAAAGCGGAAAGATGCGTGCCGCCGTCGGAAGTGTATTGCCCGTTCACAAAAGAATAATACGTTTCGCCGTAATTATTTGTATGCGAAAAAGCAAATTCCAATTGCTTTTCTTTATAACGGCAAACTTCGTAAATAGTGTCCTGCCCGACATTGGCTTCCAGTAAATCTAAAAGCCCGTTTTCCGATTTAAAAATTTTCCCATTAAAACTTAAAACCAAACCGGAATTCAAATATGCATAATTCCAAATTCGTTTTTCGATAAAATCAATATTGAATGTATAATCACCGAAAATCTTTGCGTCGGGAATAAATTCTACCAGCGTTCCGTTTTTAATTCCGGGTTTTGTTTTGCCGCTTTTTTCACTTACAAGAGAACCGCGTTCAAAAATAGCTTCGGCATATTGCCCGTCACGGACTGCAACCACACGGAAATGCTCCGACAGGGCGTTCACAGCTTTTGTTCCGACACCGTTTAAGCCGACCGAAAATTGAAAAACATCGTCATTATATTTTGCGCCGGTGTTAATTATCGAAACGCATTCTACAAGTTTGCCGAGAGGGATTCCTCTGCCGTAATCACGGACAATTATTTTGTTACCGTCTAAGTGAATGTCAATGCGGGAACCGTTGCCCATTATAAATTCATCCGTCGAATTGTCTATCACTTCTTTTACAAGGATATAAATACCGTCGTCCGGATTTGAACCATCGCCTAAACGCCCTATATACATACCCGTCCTCAGCCGGATATGTTCAAGCGAGCTGAGTGTTTTTATTTTCGATTCATCATAAACAGCGGCTTTTGTACTCGCTTTTTTTGTGGGTTTTTCTTTTGATGGTTTTTCAACTTTCGTAATATTTTTTTTTGACGCTTCGAGTTCGGTTTTCTTTTTAACAGCCATTAAGAATTCTCCTCATCGGCGAATTTTACAAAAAGCTCTTGAGAATAATCGGTTAGCGAACTTATTTCGTTTTGTGCATTTATAATTGAAATTTTAGATTCTTCTATTTTTTTTGTTGCACTTTCTATTGCAGCTTCCGAATTTTTTATAATTCTATTAAGATTTTCAATTCTTGTTTCTTCGGTTTTTATTTTTTGCAAGGTTTCACAGTATTCTATATTATATTCGGTTTTTGCAATTTTTTCGCGTTGTAAGCCGATACGGTGTAACTGCTCGGAATAAACTCCTAAATTTTCTACGGAAAAATTTTCACCGCCTGTAAATTTTCCTTCTTCATTAAAAAACTCGTTTGCATAATTCAAACCTACCTCTTCTACAATTTTATCTATGGCTAAATCTATTTTTTTTATTTGAGCGGTAATTGTGCTAATCCGCTTGCCGGAATTTTTCTGGGCATCTAAGTTTGCAAGTTTTGAATTTATAAATTCGGTTTCTTCGTCTATCATTGTAATACGCTTTGCCGAGTCTTCCAAAGAATTATAGAGAGAACATATATTGTTATAATCGGTTTTTAAACCGTCAGGAAAAGACTCTTCTTGTAAAAGTGTTTTAATTTCTTCAGAAGATTGAATGCCTTCAATTCCGTTTACAAGAATTGAAGATATATTTTTTTCGGCTTTTTTAATTTTAGATTTTTGAGCGGTAACTTTTCCTGAAAGTCCTATACGTGAAAAAAAGTTTGCTTTTTCTTTTTGTTTTTCTAAAGTTGTTATTTCGGAATACATTTCATCGATGGCAGCTTCGACAGGATGAACCTTTTCCATGACTTCGGAAAAAAGATTAGGGCAGCGGGATAAAAAATTTTTATAAAGATCGGTTAAAAATACTGCTTTAGTTTCTTCTATTTTTTTTATGGAAGTTTTTTTCGTCTCTTCTGCTTCTTTTCTAAATTTTCCAAGTTCCAAAAGGCGGGCTGCGTTTGTTTTTATTTCAAAAATACTATTTGTGCAAACTGACCGCTCATCTCTAAGTTTTTGCCAATGTATAAGGCTTTCTTTTTCCGGTACGTTTTTTTCCGAAACAGGATTCGCCGCATCAAGCAATAATTTATTACCCAAGGTCTTATAAAAACCGGATATCTCAGCCGTAAATTCATTCAGATCTTTTTTAAGTATAGGTATTGTTTTAGTTGTATTCGTCATAATAGTATTTTAGTATTTTATTTCAATTTTTGCAAGAGCACACATTTCCTCATGTTAAATCTACCCCAAGTATAATAAGCCTCATGAGGCTAAAGTGGAACTGGATATGAAAAGAACTTGACGTAAGAAAATCCATACGGCAGGCAAGATTACACATTTTAACAACATTGTCAAAACGAGAATGAAAGGCGTTGATAGCGACAACGGCGATAGCGCGGAAAACGGCAAAATTAATGTATCTTACAATGAAGAATAAAGGATGAATATAAAGAGCTGCTTGAGCCCTCCGCACGAGCGGGATAATGCAGGTATGTAAGCAAGGATTAACGGAGACGGGAGCAGCTAAGCAGATAAAAAACTAAAAAGTTTTATTTTTCTGCTTGATAAAAAACATAGGAGTTTTGAAATTATATTAGGAAGTAAAGAAACTCAAAAAATAACAGGCGAAGCAGATGAGGATATAACTCCTTATCCTAAGGTTGATGAACTATTAACATTACTTAAATATTTTTATATCTTATGTATTGGTTTTTTATGCATTTGCCGTGTATTTTAATGTTTCTCCATTGTGCTTAAAAGAAAATTCTGCTATAATACTCTTATGAATAATTTTAAAAAGATTACCGATTTTATCGCTTCCAAAAAGGGCGATATGGTTATGTTGGAAACTCTTTTAACTTCGATTCCTGCAATGGCACCGGAGTCGGGCGGCGAAGGCGAGATAAAAAAATGCGAAGCCTTAGAAAAATATTTGAGCGAAGCGGGCTTTACCGGCTTTGAACGTTTTGACGCTCACGACGCAAGAGTGCCGTCAGGTATTAGGCCCAATTTGGTTGTTACCATTCCCGGCAAAAACGATACTGAGAGGCTTTGGATTATGAGCCATCTTGATGTTGTTCCTCCGGGCGATTCGGCAAAATGGAACAGCGACCCGTGGACTGTTATCGAAAAAGACGGAAAGATTATAGGACGCGGGGTTGAAGACAATCAGCAGGGGCTTGTTTCTTCCGTATTTGCCGCCTTGAGTTTTATTAAACTGGGCATTCAGCCTGAACGCACTGTTAAACTCCTTTTTGTTGCGGATGAAGAAGTCGGCTCCGCCTATGGAATCCTGTATCTTCTTAAAAATCATAATTTATTTAGAAAAGACGACTTAATTCTTGTACCCGACGGCGGCGACCCATTAGGCAGCCATATTGAAATTGCAGAAAAAACGAGCCTTTGGATTAAAGTGATTACAAAAGGAGTTCAAACGCATGCTTCAATGCCCGATACGGGGAAAAATGCTTTTGTGGCAGCTTGCGATTTGGCGCTTCGGTTACATGATTTGGAAAATTACTTTAATAAAAAAGACCCGCTTTTTTCACCGGATTACTCCACTTTTCAGCCGACAAAAAAAGAAGCAAATGTTCCGAATATAAATACAATTCCCGGCGATGATGTTTTTTATATGGATTGCCGTATTCTTCCGTCTTATAATATTGAAGAAATATTTGCAGAAATTAAAAAAAGAGCCGCCGCTGTAGAAGCAAAATACGGAGTTTCAGTCAGATTTGAATATGATGAACCCGAAGTTTCTCCGGCAACTCCTGCCGGCTCAAAAATTGTAAAAGTTCTTGCTCAGGCGGTAAAAACAGTTTGCGGACAAGAAACGGATACAATAGGAATCGGCGGCGGAACCGTTGCAGCTTGTTTAAGGAGCTTCGGCTTTAATGCAGTGGTTTGGAGTTCGTTAGACGATACCTGCCATCAGCCGAATGAATATGCCGTTATCGAAAATATCGTAAAAGACGCTAAAGTTATGGCGGCTATGATGGCAGGCGCATAAGCATATATTATATCGTGAATTTTCCTACTTCTTCCGAAAGTTTTTCGATACTTTGCTTGTTTACTTGCGTAATTTCGTTTACTTCCTGTACGGCATTGTTTATTTGAATTGAGCCGGCTGACATCTCATTCATGCTGTTTGTTATTACGTGAGTCAGCTCGTCTAATTTAACCATCTCATTTACAACCTGTTCTCCACCGCTAAGCATTTCGGCAGAGCCTTCTTTTACCTCAGTCGTTACGGAATTTATCTCTTTTATTGCCGTTAATACTTCTCGGCTGCCGTGTTCCTGTTCTTTCATTGCTTCCATAAGTTTTGCGCTCATATTTTTAACTTCTTCCGAAAGCATAAAAATTACATTAAACTTTTCCTCCACGGTTTTTGAGGAAGAAGAAAGTGCTTCAATTTCGCCGCTTAAATTTTTTAACGTCGCCGTTATCGTTTTCCCTTGGGCAGAAGACTCTTCGGCTAATTTTCGTATTTCGTCTGCAACAACGGCAAAACCCTTTCCCGCTTCACCCGCATGTGCCGCTTCAATTGCGGCATTCATTGCAAGTAAATTGGTTTGGCTTGCAATATGCTGAATTACGCTCGACGCTTCCATCAAACTTCCCGATTCTTCCGCAATTTTTTGTGTTACACTGTTAGAACTTACCAGCGTGTTTTTTCCAACATCAGTCGCACGTGCAAGATCTTTAATTGATTCATTGGCTTTTCCCAATGTTTGGGTAATTGACGCAATATTTGCAACCATTTGCTCAATTGAAGCGGAAGACTGCACAACACTTGCCGTTTGATTTTCAATACTTTCATTAAGTTTTTTAATAGTTTGAATAATTTGTTCAATTTTCTATCTTATCAAAATTCTTTTTTTTAACTTCCTTTTTACATAATATAATTTTTTTACATCTTTAATTAATTATATCATCTGCGGTAAAATTTTGCAATATGAAACTTTACATTTGTTAATTATTTTACGGCAATATGTAAATGGTTACAAAATATAAAAAAACGCTTTTACTCCCTTGACAAAGAGTTTTAATTTGTACTATAGTAGATACACTATACTATATATATTAAGGAGTGCCGAAATGCCTTGCGGAAAAAAGCGAAAACGACAAAAGATGTCTACGCATAAACGAAAAAAGAAGCTCAGAAAGAACCGACATAAGAACAAGAAATAGGTAGTTTGAGAAAAAATATCTTTTTTCAAACTACCCGATAAATTTCGGATTACACGGAATGGGGCGCAATTTATTGATGCCCCTTTTTTAGCATTGGACATAACGAGTGAAGCATAATTTATTGACCGGTATCGACGGTCCTGAAGATTTAAAAACTCTTTCGAATAAAGAGGTAAAGCAGCTTGCCTCCGAGATTCGAGAAGAAATCTTGAATACGGTTGCTCACAACGGAGGGCATCTTGCCAGTAATTTGGGCGTAATAGAACTTACCCTTGCACTTCACCGTATTTTTTCAAGCCCGCATGATGCTATTATTTGGGATGTCGGACATCAATCATATACCCATAAAATCATCACAGGAAGATACTCCCGCTTTTCTACATTACGCCAAAAGGACGGAATTTCAGGCTTCCCGAAGCGCGAAGAAAGTTCGCATGACGCTTTTAACACGGGGCATGCGTCAACTTCAATCTCGGCAGCACTTGGAATCCTTGAGGGCAAGCGGCTTTTGGACAACGACGGAAAAGTTATAGCCGTAATAGGCGACGGAGCTTTAACCGGCGGTATGGCGTTTGAAGCACTCAGTAATGCAGGAGAGTTAAAAAACGATTTAATCGTTATTCTCAATGATAACAAAATGGCAATCGGCAAAAATACCGGAGCGTTTTCAGAATATTTAAGCCGTCTGACTATGCATGTGGGCTATCAGCGGTTTAAGTACCTTTTTGATACTGCGTTGGGTGCAATCCCGCTTATCGGTACAAAATTAAATGCCTTTATTTGGCGTATAAAACGCGGTATGAAAGGAATTTTTTATAAAAATAATATTTTTGTCGATTTGGGGTTTGAATATGTAGGCCCCCTAAATGGGCATAATATCAGCAGGCTTGAAAAGGTCTTAAAAAATGTAAAAAAATTACATGTTCCGGTGGTTGTGCTTGTAGAAACAATAAAAGGGTATGGATATCCTTATGCGGAAATAAATCCTGCGGCTTTTCATGGAATAGGTCCCTTTAATACGGCTGACGGAAAGATTGAAAAAAGCGACGCGATAACTTTTACTCAGGCTTTTTCCAAGGCTCTTGTGAACCTTGCGGAAAAAAACGAAAAAATAACTGCTATTACCGCTGCTATGGAAGAAGGTACCGGTCTTGCTCCTTTTCATCATAAATTTGAAAAACGTTTTTTTGATGTCGGTATTGCGGAAGAACATGCAGTAACCTTTGCGGCGGGGCTTGCAGCGGCGGGGCTTAGACCCGTAACGGCTATTTACAGCACATTTATTCAGCGTTCAATCGACCAAATTATTCATGATACGGCATTGCAGAATTTACCGGTCATTTTTGCCCTAGATCGGGCAGGAGCTGTTCCCGGCGACGGAGAAACTCATCAAGGAATTTTCGATATTTCCCTTTTGCGTCCCGTTCCCAATATGGCGGTTTTATGCCCTGCCTCCGAAAAAGAGGTGAATTTGATGCTGGAATGGGCTTTGCGGCAGGATCAGCCTACGGCAATCCGCTATCCGAAATCTTCTTGCCCTAAAGAAAAAAAGGAATTTTCGCTTCCGATTTTAACCGGAAGGGGCGTTTTAATAAAAAATGCCGATAAAAATAAAATACTTATTGCATGTACCGGAGGTATTTATAGTGAAGTAAAAGAAGCCTCCAATATGCTGGCACATAAGGGGATTTTTACCGATATTTATAATATCAGATTTGCGAAACCTGTTGACGAACCTTATTTTTTGCAGCTTGCCGAAAATTATTCTTTTATTCTTTTTGTTGAAGACGGCTGCGAAATAGGCGGAATTGCCGCTTACCTTAACGGTTTGGTTATAAGCCGTATCAATGGGGTGCAAACCTGTGTTATGGCATTTGCGGATATGTTTTTTCCGCATGGAACCCGTTCCGAAATTTTTGCGGCGGCGGGGCTTTCGCCGGAACATATTGTGCAAAAAACCGAAAAACTTATTAGTCAAACAATGGCTGCCGAAAATTTGCAAGACGGCTTAGTTTATACACAAAGGAAATTAAAATGGAAATAATACGGAATATAGTCGCTTTTTATAGTTCTTATTTGCGCCCAATACTTGATGTTTTGGTATTATCGTTTTTGCTTTATAAGGCGTATCAGATTTTACTTAAAACGCAAGCTATCCAGCTCGTAAAAGGAGCTCTTTCCATTTTGGTAATCTATGCGGCGGCGGTATTTTTTCGGCTTAATACCTTGTTGTGGCTGTTAAACGCCATAGCTCCGGGCATTGTAATAGGCGTCGCCATTGTTTTTCAGCCCGAACTGCGTAAAATTTTTTTAAAGATAGGACAGAGTGATTGGCTTAGACCCGGTAAGCATTCCAGCCATAGCCACATCGATTCCGTTCTTAATGCAGCGGAAATTCTTTCCGATAAACGGCGCGGTATGCTAATAGTGTTTATGCGCCGCAATAACCTTAAAGATATTCTCGATACGGGGACAAGATTGAATGCGGAGCTTTCTTCAAGTTTGCTGGTTACGATTTTCGGTCATGACACACCGATGCATGACGGAGCTTCTATTGTGCAGAACGGGCAGGTTGTTTCTGCCGGTTGTTTTTTACCGTTGTCGGAGCAGCAAGATATTCGGAAGAGCTTCGGTACCCGTCACCGTGCTGCCATAGGTGTTACGGAAGAAACCGATGCCGTTGTTTTGGTAGTTTCGGAAGAAACGGGTGCATTAAGCCTTGCCTATGATTCTCGGCTTTATTATGATTTAAGTTCAAAAGAAATTATCAGGCAGCTTGAGCAGCTTTTAGAAATAAAAACCGATTTATCTAAGGGTGAAGCCGGAGAGTCTTATGAGGCGGTACAAGATGAAAATTAGAAAATATTTTGACAAATTAATAGAAAATTGGCCTGCAAAGGTTTTAAGTTTTGCTTTTGCACTGGTGCTGGTGCAATTTTATAAAAATAGCCTTTTGGAAAAAAAATATTTTTCCGTTCCTTTGATAATAGAAAATTCGGGAAACTTAGTACCTGCCGCCACAATTCCGCGTACGGTAAAAATTTCGGTTTGGGGCGAAACTGAGGGCATTGCAGCGATACGGGAAGACGATATTGTAGCATATCTAGACCTTTCTGCAATTTCTTCTGAGGGAGAACATAATGTTCCGATTCAGACAAAAAGAAGAGGTCTTGCCTTAAATGTGAGCCCTTTGGAGATAAATGTTGAACCTATTGAAATTAAAGTTAATTTGGAAAAAAGTCTTTCAAAACGGGTAAATGTTAAACTTTCGTTTAAAGGAAAACCCGCTCAAAATTATGAGATTTATGAAACCGGAATAGAACCTCCGGCTATTGAAATAACAGGACCGACTTCCATTATTTCAAATATTGAAGATATTTTTACCAATTCAATTTCGGTTGAAAACAGGCAGACGAGTTTTTCCAATGTTATTGAAGTGGTTAATTCCAATCCTCTTGTGTCTATTGTGGGTAGTTCTAAAATTAACTATTCGGTTAAAATACGGGAAGTTCTGGAACTAAAAACTTTTAATAACGTTGCTCTTTATTTTGATAATTTAGCTGATGAGTTTGAAATAGCTTCCGACATTCCGTCGGGAAGTCTTACCGTAAAAGGGGCAAAGTCGGTAGTTTCATCTTGGAAAGTATCCGCAAACACGCTGCGCGTATTATGCGGGAATATCGTAGCTCCCGGAATATACAGCTTACCGGTACAAGCCGTTGTTCCCGGAAAACTGGCATTGGTTGAAGCAAACCCAAAAAATATTCAGATTGAAGTACGGAAACGCAGCACCGAAGATGAGAATCAGGACGACTAAGAGGTAATGATTTTAGGCTTAGGAATTGACATTGTAAATGTTGACAGAATTAAACACTGGCTTACGGTAGAGGGTTTGCCGGAGCGGTTTTTCTGCAAAGAAGAGCTGGATTCAGCCCGCAGTAATGGGACAGCCGCTCCGCTGTCACTCGCAGCGAGGTTTGCCGCAAAAGAGGCTTTCGGTAAAGCTCTCGGTACCGGCTTAAGAGGCATTCGCTTAAAAGATATTTTTGTCATCAATAGTCATAACGGAAAACCGGAGTTACGGCTTTTCGGCACGGCTCTTGACTCGTTAAAAAAAATCAATGCAAAAAAGGTACACCTGTCGCTTACCCACGAAAAGAGTATCGCCGCCGCTGTTGTGATAATAGAGGGCTAAGGGCATAAGCACTCAGAATCTTGTTTCTCCCCGCTATTCCGTTTTGATTTTTTTCAGTTTCCAAATTTCTTTTGCATATTCTTCGATAGTCCTATCCGAGCTGAATTTGCTTGAGCGTGCAATATTTAAAAGACATTTTTTTGCCCACGCATATTTATCGGTATATTCCGAAAGAAGCCTTTCGTGCGTTTTTTGATAATCGGTAAAATCGGCAAGTACATAGTATACATCAGGACGCTGCCCGTCTACTCCGTTCACAAGTGAATCGTAAAGTCCTCTAAAGGTTTGCTCACCCGGTAAGGTAAATGTTCCGTCAATAAATGAGTTAACTGCTTTTTCAAGTTCAGGGTTTTCTTGTAAGTATTTTATGGGAGTATAAGAGTTTTCCATATCAATTTTGTGAATTTCATCGGCTTTAAGCCCGAAGATATATTCATTTTCAATTCCCGCTTCTTCTGCAATTTCGATATTGGCCCCGTCCCATGTGCCGAGTGTTACGGCACCGTTAATCATAAATTTCATATTGCCTGTTCCTGATGCTTCTTTTCCCGCCGTAGAAATTTGCTCCGAAACATCGGCGGCAGGGAAGATTTTCTCTGCAACGGATACGCGGTAATTTTCTATAAATACGACGCTCAATTTTCCGTTTACCCGATGGTCATTATTTATTCTGTCTGCAACCGTATTTATCAGCATAATTATGTCTTTTGCTCTGCGGTAGCCTGCCGCCGCCTTTGCACCGAAAATAAAGGTTTGCGGAATAGGATTATATGAGGGGTCGTTGATAATCCTATTGTAGAGTGCAATAACATGAAGAATATTTAAAAGCTGGCGTTTATATTCATGCAGTCTTTTAATTTGAATATCGAAGACGGAGTCTGCATTGATAAATACGTTTTGTGTTTTTTCCAAATATTCTGCAAGTCTAATTTTATTCTTTCGTTTTATTTCCATAAGTTCATCTAAAAATTCGGTATCGTCTTGAAAAGCTTCAAGATTTTTTAATTCTTCCGAATTTTTTATCCAGCCCGAACCAATGTGTTTGGTAATAAATTCCGCAAGCAAGGGATTTGCCGTTAATAGCCAGCGTCTTTGGGTTACCCCATTTGTTTTATTGTTAAATTTTTCGGGATACAATTCATAAAATTCACGCAGTTCTTTTGTCTTTAAAATTTCCGTGTGGAGTGCCGCAACTCCGTTTACCGAAAAACAAGCCGCAATAGCAAGGCGTGCCATGTGAATTTTGCCGTCGGCTATAATTGCCATGCGGTTATATCTTTGCCAGTCGCCGGGATAATTTTCGCGCAGTACGGTTAAAAAACGGCGGTTAATTTCTTCCACAATTTGGTAAACACGCGGCAGCAATCTTTGAAAAACATCTATACTCCACTTTTCGAGTGCTTCGCTAAGAATAGTGTGATTAGTATATGCAAAAACGTTTGTTACAATCTGCCATGCGTTATCCCATTCCAAATGGTAATCGTCCATTAAAATACGCATAAGTTCCGGAATTGCAACAACCGGATGTGTGTCATTCAGTTGAATAACAACATAGTCTTTTAGCTTTGAAAAATCGGTGCCTTCACGGTGAATAAAGGAGCGGATAATATCTTGAAGACTTGCGGAAGAAAAAAAGTATTGCTGCTTTAAGCGCAGTGCTTTTCCCAGAGGACCTGAGTCGTTCGGATATAAAACGCAGGAAATACTTTCGGCATCTATTTGTTTTTGGAATGCACGATTATATTCCATGCTGTTAAAAAGCGCGAAGTCAAAGCCGTCATTGGATGATGCTTCCCAGAGCCGCAGTCTATTAACAGTACCGGTAGCATATCCTACAATAGGCATATCGTAGGGGGTCGCGATAATTTCTTCGGAGTCTTTTAAGTCATAATACAATTTTCCGCTTTCAGAAGTGCGGGAAACGGGGGTTCCGCCGAAGTAAATTTTTACGCTTAAATCGTCGCGCCGGACTTCCCACGGGTCTCGGGCAAAGAGCCAGCGGTCGGGATATTCGGTTTGTCTTCCTTCTTCTATTCGCTGCTCAAACATTCCGTATTTATACCGAATGCCATAGCCATGTCCCGGATAGTCTAAGGTTGCAAGAGAATCTAAAAAGCAAGCGGCAAGTCTCCCCAAGCCTCCGTTCCCTAAGCCTGCATCCGGCTCTTCTTCTTCAATTACCGAAAGGGGTTCCGAAAGCTCGGTTAATATCTCATCAATAGTATGTGTGAGCTTCATGTTGTTCATATTATTGGTTAAGGCTCTTCCCATTAAAAATTCGGCTGAAAAATAAAACATTTGCCGTACGCCTTTTTGCTCGTGGTTTTTTGTCGTTTTTATCCAATCGGATTGAATAAGTTCCATTACGGTACTTGCAGCGGCATCATAAAGTTCCCGCCTTGAAGCCTGTTCCAAATTTTTACTGAAATTTCTTTTTAATCTTCTAACAATGGATTCTTTTAATTCTTCTTTAGACACAAACATATAAACCTCCAAGATATTTTCTATTTGCTTTGCATATATTCAGAATGATATTGTATTTATATACTCAACAGGATAATAGTATAACAAAAAAAGAAAGGATTTTCAATTCATTGACATTCATTGCATTTAGTCAAAATAGTAAGGCATATTGCATGCATAGCATAAAAAATTAAAAAAACAATTAAAAAAAAGCTATTGACATAATTTGTCAAAACTATTATAATAACTTTCATTATCGCCGTTGTAGCTCAGTCGGTAGAGCAAAGGACTGAAAATCCTTGTGTCGACAGTTCGATTCTGTCCGACGGCACTTAAAGGGATATAAGAATGTCTTATATCCCTTTTTTTATCAAAAATTATCATAAATTTTGTCTTTTTTTTGCATATTTTACACAAAAAATTTAAGTTTTTTTTATATAAACCCGATACTATAAATACGGTCGGGGTTACAGACGGCATTATTTTGACATCCGGATGCCGTTTTTTCTTAACCGATGATGATACGTTTTGAATCTTATTTCAAGAACGTTTAATTTAGAGATTGGCAAAAGTGCCAATCTCTTTTTTTTATTCTGTTTTTATGTTGCCTTTTTTATGAGTAAATGTTATAATAAAGATATGGAAATTTATGATAAGGAGTATGCAAATGGCTTATAAAATTTCTAATGAGTGCACGAACTGTGCCGCGTGCGAAAGTGAATGCCCCGTAAACGCTATCAGCGAAGCCGGGGGCAAACATGTAATTGATGCTGATACTTGTATCAGCTGTGGTGCTTGTGCAGGCGTTTGCCCTGTTGAAGCAATCTCAGAGGAATAATCAGGCTTAAATTTTTAAGCGGGTTAAACCTCAATCACGAGTCCGGAGGGGGTATGAGTTTTGGAAAAATTATTAGGGGATACGGATCCGTTTTTTTCGGTCTGTTGACCTTTTCGGCCATCGCCGGAGTGTGCGTGCTTGCAGGTATTGCAGTAGCCTATCCATTATGGCTATTAGCTGTTGCAAATGTAAGGTTGTACACAATAATTTCCATGAGCATCTTTGTATGCGGGATTCTTTACCTATTGGTAAAAAATACGATAAAAGCATATAAAAAAAGCCCTCGCGGACTCATCATTTCCATCTTAAAAAAAATAACCGTAATAGGCGGTCTTATCTTATGTGTCAAATTGGTTTTAACATTTAATAAAATACCGGCTCTAATTGTTCTCATTTTGATTTTTGTAATCTATGGTTTTTTAGCTTTCGGAATAGACCAATCAAAAAATAACGGTAATGAAGGCTTTTAAATTTCTGTTTTTGTTCTTTTTTTTATCGGGCTCAATATTAAAAGCCCAAATCCCCTACCCTCAAATAGAAAAATTAAGTATTGATGATTATCTTTTTGTTCAATATTGCGATGATGTGGCAGATGCACGCAAAGCCTTGGCTGCGGCTAAAACAGGAAGTGAACTCCCTATAAGATTTTATACATACAAGGCAAACAGTGAAGACACCATAATAAAAATCGCAGCCCGCTGCTCTATTCCTTATGATGCAATCGTTACATTGAATAGAATAGAATCTATGCAGACAGATATTGCAGGACGTATACTGATTCTTCCGACATTACCGGCGGTTTATCTTCCTGAAAAGGCTCTTTCAAGTATCGAAAAACTCATTGAGGCTCTTTTTAGAAAGAATAAAACGGAACCTCTACAAATAAAAATATACGGCCCTGAAGAAAAACGGGAAATCTTTTGTTTTCCGGGAGAAATTTTTGACGGAACGGTAAGAGCTTTTTTCTTTATGCCTTTTTACCGTTTTCCTCTTAAAGATGCGGTTCTAACTTCGAACTTCGGAAAAAGGCAGGACCCATTTACCGGCAAGGCAAGTTATCATCCGGGAATAGACCTTGCAGCTCCCACCGGCAGCCCCGTCATGGCCTGTGCCGCAGGCAGGGTAAAGGAAATATCTTATAGCAAAGTTTACGGCAACTATATTATTTTAGCTCATACGGACGGAAGAGCCAGCCTATACGGTCATTTGAGCAAGGTTTATGCGAGCTTGAATGAAACCGTAAAATCGGGTACAATTATCGGTGCTGTGGGCTCTACCGGAATGTCTACGGGGCCTCATCTTCATTTTGAAATACACGAAAAAGGCATACCGAAAAATCCTGCCGATTTTGTAGACAAAAAAAAATAGGAACTTTTTGTGGGAGTTATGTATGAAAGAAACTAAGTTCTTAACTGATGAATATAAAGAGGAATTCGACAAGCTTGTATCTCATCCCATTCAATCATGGGTTTGGGGAGACTTTAAAGAAAGTATGGGCGCCGTTCCCGAAAGAATAGGCTTTTTTGAAGACGGAAAATTAAAAAGCGGAATTCAGATTATATTTTCTAAAATACCTAAGACCAATTATACGGTCGGGATAGCCTCAAAAACAGTAATGCCGGAACAAGAACACATTGAAGCCTTAAAAGAGGCGGCTAAAAAACATAGAGCTGTCTTTATAAAGGTAGAACCGGATGTCTTTAGTCCTGTACAAAAAGATAACTCTTTAGAAGCAGCTTCTCCGGAAGCGTTTTTTTTAGAAGAACCTATTCAAGACAAGAAAAAATTTTTGCTGAAAAACGGAGCAAAGAACGGAAAGCCTTTTTTTGAAAAATATAATTTCCTTTTAAACATAGAAAAACCCGAAGAAGAGCTTTTAGCTTCTTTTCATTCCAAAACAAGGTATAATATCCGTCTTGCCGAAAAAAAAGGAGTAAAAATAGTAGACAATACAACCGAAAAAGGTATGGAGGACTATATAAGGCTTATGGAAGAAACTACAAAAAGACAAGGCTTTTATAATCATAACGGTGAATACTTTAGACGGATGTTCAAAATTTTTCCAAAAGATACCCTTAGAATATTTGAAGCCGTTTATCAAGATGAGGTCTTAACTGCATGGATTCTTTTTAAATTTAACGGAAAACTTTATTATCCTTATGGGGCATCCGGCAATAATCATCGCGAATTGATGCCCAATAACCTCATAATGTGGGAAGCAATCAAATACGGGAAAGAGTTAAATTGTTCAGTTTTTGACCTTTGGGGCTGCTTAGGCCCTAATCCGAATACGGCGGATTCATGGTACGGTTTTCATAAATTTAAGGCAGGATATAATCCTCAGTTAGTAGAATACATAGGCACATTCGACTTTGTTTATAAACCTCTTATGTACAAACTATTTAACCTTGCAGATAAAATCAGATGGGTTATTTTAAAAAATAAGAAAAGATAGCTTTAAGTTTTTTCGAACTTAGCCGATAAATAAATATCGGCGGATGGTTCCCCTCCCACCCACCGTCCGCCGATAGCCTGATGGGCGGGCCGGTTTTTTAACCGGCTCTTTTTTTTGCCCGGCCTTTTATCCTGCTGTATACCTCAGCCGGTCTTCTCTAATCTTCAGACAAAACCAACCTACCCTACTTGTAAAAAACTTAAAATTGTGTTCTTATATAAAGATATGAATAAGCTGAGCAAGATAATATATCTATATCTTATTTTGATTTTCTTAATCCTAGCCGGAGGAGCCTTTGCCCTAGGAAAAATGATGGCAATGACGAAAAACATAAAACAAAGCGAATTATTTGTCGACTTTAATCCGGCCCTGCCGTCAAGAATAT
This sequence comes from uncultured Treponema sp., assembly GCA_938045195.1. Lineage (GTDB taxonomy): Bacteria > Spirochaetota > Spirochaetia > Treponematales > Treponemataceae > Treponema_B. The sequence continues at coordinate 2,927 of CALINC010000136.1, read as the reverse complement.
TGGACATAAGAGGAGATCTTATCACCGAATTCTCCTTGGACGAAAAGCGGGAACTTATCAATTATGGAGATATTTCGCCCAACTTGATTGCAGCTCTTTTAACGCGTGAAGACCGCCTGTTTTACGAACACAAAGGGTTTAGAATAAAATCGATTATCAGGGCTGTCATAGGACAACTTACAAGAAGATCATTAGGAGGCGGAAGTACAATTACTCAGCAAATCGCAGGTATTCTCTATTGCGACAGAACAGATAAAAGGATTGGAAGAAAGATAAAAGAACTTTGGTGGGCTATCCAGATGGAAAGGCGGCACTCAAAAGACGAGATAATGATGCTCTACCTAAATGAAGCCTATTTTGGGAGCGGAACAAGCGGAGTAAGTGCGGCCTCCCGCCTTTATTTCGGACATTCGGCAGCAGAACTGACACCGGCAGAAGCAGCTATCCTAATTATTCAGCTTTCAAACCCTACAAGATACAACCCCTTTAATTACCCGAACAGGGCAAAGGAAAGACAGGAAAATGTTCTTGAAGGGATGATAAATCTCGGCTTTATATCAAAGGAAGAGGCTGCAGAATCTTTTGAAGACTACTGGGCTAACTTTGACTATACCCGAATTGCCCTATCGGCATGGCTTACCCGCGAAGATAAGGCCAGATGGTTTTCGGAATATGTAAGGCGCGAAGTGGCCGACAATATGCTATACGGCACTATGAACCTTTATAAGGACGGCTATACCGTACATACAACCTGTGATTTACGGCATCAAGAAATAGCCGATAAAGAATTTCAAAAATACATTGCGATAGCTAATGACAAGGTTTCGGCCTCGACCTCCACATCATTCAGTCAGGCAGAACAATACAGCAACCTGACGGCCCTTTTGAGCCTTTGTTTTGGAATAGAATCCCTTAGCATGGGAGAAAAACAGCTCAAGGTAAAAACAAATTCCTATTATCGAAACAAACTGAACAATACCATCGATGTACTCGCCCTAATGTGCGGTATAGACAACTTAAAAACTCTTACCAAACAGTCAACAGCTAAAATGCAGGAAGTATTGATGGAAAGGGTGGTAGAAGGTACCTTTATCTCTATCGAAAATGAAACAGGATATATAACGTCCCTTATCGGCGGAAGCCAATACAGTGAGAGCAACCAGCTTATAAGAGCAACTCAATCAAAGCTTCAGGTAGGAAGTACAATAAAGCCCTTGATATATTCTGCAGCTATTGATGAAAAGGTAATTACAGCCGCTACAAGAATGGACGATAGTCCTCAGGTTTTTGAGTCTGCTGACGGAGTACAATATATTCCTAATAACTATGGCGGAAAATGGAACGGCACTGTTCTGGTATATAAGGCACTGCCTCTTTCGTTAAATATTCCCGCTATAAAAACTCTTGAATTAGTAGGCTTTGATAGAGCCATAGACCGTATTTCAAGTCTTATGGGAATCACTGACCCTGTCGAAATTGATAAAACCTTTGAAAAGGTTTATCCTCTGGCTCTCGGAATAAGCGCCGTAACGCCTATCCAGCTTTTAAGAGCCTTTGCTGTCTTCGGAAATCAGGGGCGTGCCGTAGATCCTATAGCCGTAAGAGCTATAGAAAACAGGGACGGAGTTACAATCATGGATCCGGAGCTTGACCTTAGAATTGAGCAAAGAAAGCGCGGAGCGGCTATGCAGGTTATAAGCCCAAGCAATGCCTTTATAATGACTGAGATTTTAAAAAAGACACTCACTCTAGGCACTCTTTATGGAGCGACATCAGGCGGAAAAAAATTTGACTATAAGGATGAAAAAACCGGAAAGGTATTTAGAATGCCTATGGCAGCAAAATCAGGAACAACGCAAAACTGGTCGGACTCATGGACTTCAATATACTCCCCATACTATTCAGCCATTGTTTGGTATGGATTTGATAGAGGCAGCCATTCATTAGGAACAGACAATACCGGTTCAATGCTTTCAGGATATGTAGCGGCAAACTTTATGCGTGAGATACATAAAAATAAACCCTTTAAAGACTTTGTAAGACCCGAAAAAGGCATGATAATGGTTGATGTATGTAAAAAATCGGGAATGATTCCTTCAGAAAACTGCACGGATGAAACCATTACCCTTCCCTTTTTATATGGAACAGAGCCGACTGAAATTTGTACGGAACATACAGCCGGTATAAAATTACGGGATATCGGTATAGACAGAATTAAGGACTCAGGAATGGCTCAGGGAGAAGAAGAAATAAAAATAGACACTGCGCCTATTGAAATAGATCCTTCAATTTTTATAGATCCTCCGACAGGCGGTGAGGGCGTAACCGAAACTAAAAATACTAATGAAGAGTCAACTGAATCTGGAAATCCATGGATATAAAAATAAAATTAAGTTTTATCTTGATATTGACTTTTTTTTGATTATCTGATAAAATCCATTTCAGTTGCGGCGGTGGTGGAATGGTAGACACGTCAGCTTGAGGTGCTGATGCCTTAACGGGTGTGCTGGTTCAAGTCCAGTTCGCCGCAAATTTTTTGTTGTACTTTTTACTTTATTCCCCCTATTTTATTCCGTAGAAATCAATTTTGCAATCAACAACCTCGACGCAGAGCGTACGTTGCGCAACAACAGGGTATTAAACCTTCCGCACGAATAAAAACCGTTACTATCTGTATCTATGTATTTTATCTGTAATGTAAAAAAGAGTGCATAATGCTTTATATGGATAATAATTAAAAAAGCCCCTTACAAAACTGCGGTAATTGCGGTATATTAAAATTAGGAAAAGTATAGCAAGGCAACCGCACCAAAAATAAACTAAAGTTATAAAAAACCGATACTTTAAATCGGATGGTATACAAATGGAAATAAAAGAAGGCTTATTTTAGACAATGCAGTTGGCATTGTCTAAAAACGCTGCGAGTT
>CALINC010000135.1 GCA_938045195.1 uncultured Treponema sp. | reverse complement strand
CGGACAATGGTTAATGGTTATGCGTGGTACACTCCGAATCATGTACCCGGCATGACAATTAACCATGACTTTGTTGCAACGGTAGTCAAGAGGTTATTTTTCTTTTCTGCCGTTACGCAGTTGATTAAGATACTTTGTAAGCATCGGGCATACCTATCCCGATGAATTTGTTTAACACCATGCATTTGAGTTTTACTTCGGTTGTCTGATTTTTCAGTGTTCGGGCATCTAATTTTCCGCCGAAAATCGTCTTATACCGGAACATGGCTACTTCGTTGAGACTTCGTCGGTGGTAGCCGTTTTCCTGTTTCCAACGCTTGGAGCCGTGTTTGTTTATCTCTTCCACGGCTCTATTGCGCTGAATCAGATAATCGGGCAAAGGTGTCTTTTTACTACCCTTTTGTATTACCGCATTTTTGGGAGGCGGGATAATCTGAAGAATCTCGCTTCCCAAAACTTCCCTGAATCCGAACTTGTCGTATGCCCCGTCCCCGGCAAATCGTTTGATATTATTCGTCTTATCCTTCAACATATTAGCTCCTACCGAAGCGTCATCTTCATCGTTACCGGTTAATTCTACCGACAGGATTTCCTGCGTATCCAAATCAACGCACAGGTGAAGTTTTTGCCACGTGCGACGCTTGGAATAGCCGTGTTTACGCACTTTCCATTCGCCTTCCCCATACACTTTCAATCCGGTGGAATCTATCCCCACTGCTAATTTCTCGCCTCTTGCCAACCTGTCCCCGATTTCTACGGGAAGGCTGTTCTGTCGGCGGCAAAGCGTGCTGTAATCCGGTACGGGCAAATGACTTTTACCCATCAGCGTAAATAAACTTTCAACAAAACCCGTACTCTGGCGTAGTTTCAGCCCATAATTGATTTTCAACAACAGGCAGCATTGGATAATACTGTCGCAATAAGTCTGTTCTCCAACTATCTTTTGCTTTTGGGAAGTTTTTTCCCATTCATTCAGTACCGAATCATTTATCCATAAAGTCAGACGTCCCCTGTTGCATAAACTTCGATTGTATGCTTTCCAATTTCTTATTTTGTATGTATCTTTGTGCGGGGGTGTTGGTAAGGTACTCATATGTATCTACATTTTTAGTTTGCAAATACAAAAATATACCAATAACCCCTATTTTTTATACCGTTGCAACAAAGTCATTGTTAATTGTCAATGGTTAATTGGGTATTGTTAAACACATATAGCTATCTCGTTGTTTAGTTTTAGAAAAAGTAATTTTAGGGATTTTTCTATCATATGTTTTGCCTTACTATAACACTTCCCTTTTCGTTTGAACCTTGCTAAATAATGCCTTATTCTGCTATTATAACCTTCGACTGTATAAGTTTCTGCCTTCGTTTGAATGTGTTTTACATTAGGAAGAAATTCCTTATAGCTCTTCCAATAGTCAGAATAATACACAGATGCAGGAATGTTTTTTATCTTCTTCCAAAGCTTCATCCCTGTATCTGTGCTTCTGTCCCCACAGACAAAAGAGATAAATCGTTTTCCAAATCGATCAACAGCAATCCATACCCAACAGTAGTTTTTTTTGAACCTATATATGTGTGCATCTCATCTAATTCAACAACTGAAACAGGTCCCTCTTTTTGTGGTAAAGCCACCCTTTCACCCCATTCTTTTACCCAATAGTAAACAATTGTATGACTTATTTTCAATATGCGTCCGATTGCTCTAAAACCTAAGCCCTCCAAGTACATCTCCAAAGCTAATCTACGAGTAGCAGCTGATTTTGTATTAGATTTCTGTTGAACAGTATAACGATAATGACAATCTTTACAATAATGGCGCTGACGACCACCGACAATGCCATCTTTACGATGATTTATGCTTCCACATCTTGGACAATCCATAGTTTTTTTTTCAGCAAAGATAATAGTACTATATAAATTTAACAATACCGTTAATTGTTATGCGTGGTACACGCCGAATCATGTATTTAGAAAATAACCATTGACAATTAACCATTGACAATTAATTTCGTCCTTGGGCCTCGGGCGATGAGCCGACGGAGCAGCGAGCAGGGCGAAAGAAAATCACGCTGTCCGAGCCGTGTGTGAAGCGCACGAAG
>CALINC010000134.1 GCA_938045195.1 uncultured Treponema sp. | reverse complement strand
TTTTATAAAAGAAAATTCGGCTTATATCAGTGTTATTGCGGTTCTAAAAAAATATCAAAAATGCGGAATCGGAATATCTCTTATAAATAGAGTTATAAACTATTTTAAAAATCAAGATTTGGAAATTTATCTTGATGTCGAATCAAAAAATAAAACGGCAATAAATTGGTACAACAAGCGCGGATTTGTTCAAATTATTTAGGAAAAAACGGAAGTCTTAATCTTGGTTTAAATCCTGAGGGCGATTGGATATAATCCCCGTTACTCCTTTTTTGATAAGGTCCTCGGCTTTTTCTTTATCGTCAACAGTCCAACACCAAGATTCTTTATTTTTCTTTTTCGTAAAGCATTTATAAGAAGGCTTTAAAATATCCGGCCTACAAAATAGAAGCCCCCTGCCTTTTTTTAAAAAAAAGAGATTATCGGGATGATTATCGTATATCAACGCAGTAGGAATATCCGAACATATCTTTGAAAAATATCTTATAGCAAATGGATTAAAAGAAGAAACCAAAAACCTGTGAGGATTTTCAGGCAGAACTTTTAAAATATCCTTTAAAACCTGATAAGTTTTTTCTACAACTCCCTTATATTTTAGGTTATCTATTTTTATTTCTATATCGACATAGATATCGGAGCCTAGAAGTTTTAGGACATCATAAAGTAAAGGAAGTTTTTCACCTTCATATTCTTTTGAAAACCAAATACCGAAGTCATATTTTTGTAATTCTTCCCAAGATAAATCTTCAACTTTTAGATCAGGAGCTTCAATAATCTTTCCGTTTTCATAAATTCTTCCTGTACGCTTAATTGAGGAATCATGAATAACCGCAAGTTCTCCGGTTTTGGTTAAATGCACATCCAGCTCCACTCCGGGGATTCCCAGCTCTACAGCCTTTTTAAATGAGGCAATCGTATTTTCAGGAGCTAAACTTGAAACTCCTCGATGACCAAAAAGAAGAGGCCTTTTTGCATTAGGCAAAATTTTTTTATGCATATTCCTTTTCCTCATAAATTAAATAATCTTTATTTTTACTATAGCTATTATAGCAAATATAGTTTATACTGTTAAGGTATTAAATAAATATTGGAGAAGCTATGAAACAAAAAGAAGGATTTAGAAAATACCTTCCGATAACTTTTTTAATCGGAGCAGGTTTTTTTACAATGGGGCTCATGGATCCATTGTATGACAGTTATGTAACGATTTTTTTAAGCCGTTATATTCCTTTTAAATGGCTTGTCGGAATATTGATGTCGCTCGATAATATTCTGGCAATATTATTAATCCCCATAGTTTCGGCATGGTCGGATAGAACCCGAACAAAAATAGGAAGACGAATGCCGTGGATTATAATTTTGCTCCCATTGTCGGCAATTACTTTTAGCTTTATTCCATATGCAGCAAAAAATTCTTTGGCGGCATTGATAATTATTCTTGCCCTGCTGAATTTATTTAAGCAATCGGTGCGGGGGCCGGTAATCGCTTTAATGCCGGACATTGTTCCTGCCGAGTTCCGCTCTCAAGGAAACGGAGTTATAAATACTATGGGAAACATTGCCGCAATAGTAGGAACCTTATTTTTAGCCCGTCTAATGGATGTAGATACTGTCCTTCCCATTATAGGGCGTACAAAGGATGTTCTTTCATTTCCGGCAGCGGGTCTTTTGGTTATCCTTGCAACCCTAATGCTATTTTTCTTTGTAAAAGAAAAAAATGTTCCGCCGTCCAATTCTTCTGAAAATGAAGAAGAAAAAAAAGTGCCGTTTATACAGGCAATGAAAACCATATTGGCAGGCAGAAAAATCGAAGACGAGGAAAAACCCGATAAGAGTGCCCTATTTGTTCTTGTTTCGCTTTTCTTATGGTTCCTAGGCTATCAGGGAATGCTGCCATACATCGCCGAGTACAGTATAAAACATTTCGGTGTATCGACAGGACAGGGAGCCTTTGCAGCAGGAATGGTAGGAATCGCCTCAGCCCTATCAGCCATTCCAATGGGATATGCTGCAAGTAAGTGGGGACGAAAAAGAATGATAAGAATCGCTTTGATTGTTGTCGCAAGTTTGTGTTTAGCTCAATTTTTCTTAACCGAAATTGCAGGTATTCTAGGCCTTGCCGGAGGACAATTAAAACACCTATTTTGGGGTTTAATGTTTGTGTTCGGTATTTTTTGGATCTGTATAATAGCAAACTCCTTCCCCATGCTTTGGCAGATGGCTGGCTTTTCGCACATAGGACTTTACACAGGCTTATACTATACATTTTCTCAAGGAGCGGCAATAATAGCCCCCTTCCTTGCAGGTCTTATAATCGACTTTGCAGGACACAGAGCAGTCTTTGTATACTGTGCATGTTTTTTTCTACTCGCATGGCTTATGATGGGAAAGGTTACCAGAGGCGAAAAACACGATAAGGTAGAATAATTTTTTACCGATATTTCCGATAAAACCAATGCTATAATATAGTGGGCATTTGCAAAAAACTGAGGTTTTTAGAGGTTCCCTAGTAAGTATTGAATCAGACTAATATTAAGCTCAAAAACTCCTCCGCCTAATTTTTGAAAGTTCTTAAAATAAGGCGGAGAATGTGCAGTTATATATCTTCACGGACAAAAGGCATACTCATACATCTGGGACCGCCGCGGCCTCTTGAGAGTTCGCCGCTTGTGATTTCTAAAACATTAATACCGGTCTTTTTTAAGAGTGCATTTGTAACGTCATTGCGATCATAAACAATTACCGTTCCGGGTTTGATACAAAGCGTGTTGGAACCGTCGTTCCACTGTTCCCGTTCTGAGGCAATTTTGTCGCCGCCTGCACATTTAATCAGTTTGACTTCTTTTCCTACATATTTTGTAAGAATAGAAGCAAGTTCGGCTTTTACAGCTTCGATATGAAGCTCTTCGGTTTTACAACAGCGGGTAATTTCAAATACTTCCAACGGACCTAAAATGCCGGGATGCACGGTGAATTTGTCATAGTCGATTTGTGTAAACACGGTATCCAAGTGCATAAACGCCCTTGTTGCAGGAATTTTAAAAACAAGGACGGTCTTGACGGCAGATTTTTCGTTAAAGAGTATATCTTTAGCAAAAATTTCAATGGCATTTGCGGAAGTACGCTGTGAAAGCCCCACTGCAACAATTTCTTTACTGATGTTAAGAATATCACCTCCCTCAATATTATACTCATTATAGCGGCTATAAAATTTTTCAACTTTACCGGCATAGTCCGGATGATAGTCAAAGATATATTCACCATAAATGGTTTCACGCCGGCGTGTTTCCGAAAGCATTTTATGTACGGTTACGCCGTTTCCGATGCAGGCAAACGGGTCGCGTGTAAAATAGAGATTAGGCATTGGGTTTACGAGTAAGCCTGTTTTGTCCAAAACAAAATCCGATAAGGCTTTTGTACTACCGGCATCTATTTCATTCACCCTACAGCCTTCCATTGTTTTTAAGATAAGTTTTTTTGCGTCTTTTATACCGTCAAGCAAATCAAAAAGAGCTTCCTTATGGAATTTGGAATATACGCCGGATTCTGCAATATACTGATGCAAAAACTTTTCTCGAATTTCCGAACTTTGTGAAATTGCTGTTGCAGCTAAGTCTTCAAGATAAAGAACTTCGACACCATTTTCTTTTAGAACATCGGCAAATCCGTCGTGCTCTTTTTGGGCATGTGCTAAGAACGGAATATCATCAAACAACAGTTCTTCGAGCGTGTCGGGCGTTAAATTTAATAATTCATTGCCCGGCCGATGAAGCAAAACTTTTTTAAGTTTGCCGATTTCGCTTGTAACATTTATAACAGACATAATAATCTCCTTTCCGGTGTATTGTACAAGATAAATTAAAAAGTTGCAATACCGCTCGCAATTTATATATTACTTGACATTTTTTGTTTGATGCGGTATATCTATTACCGAGTTTAGTAATGCTTACAAAAAATTTTATTTCTTAATTTATATGTTTTATGGGGATTATGATGAAAAAATATATTTTTTCTTTGTTAATCGTTTTAATCGGTCTATTGGTTTTATTTGCTCCGTTCGGCTTTGCCCATGTATGTTCTCCTAAGGCTGACGGCAGTTTTATGAAATGTCATTGGATGGGAGAAGCTGTGAGGTTGTTAGGGGGGCTGATTACCTTATCAGGACTTGCTTTTTTTATTTGTAAAAAATCACGCTTCGGAATATCCGTATACAATATCGGAACCGGAGTAAGTCTTATTTTGCTTGAAACCCTTGTTATAGGTACCTGTAAGCAGTCGAATATGAGCTGTAATGTTTATACAAAGCCTATAGTTATTCTATTGGCCATTGCTTTGATTACGGTAAGCCTTGTTTATGTTTTTCTTTCACGCAAAGAAAAATATAACTAAGAGGAGACTTATGCTTTTAAAAACAAAATCTCTTTCCAAATCCTTTGTCAGAGGTAAGAACTCTTTTTTTGCAGTAAAAAATGTTGACTTTTCCATTTCGGCTTCCGATTTTGTATTCATTGTAGGGCGTTCGGGTTCGGGAAAAACAACCTTTCTTAATTTAATATCAGGTATTTTAGATCCTACCCAAGGGCAGGTTTTTTTTGAAGATGAAGATATTTCATCTATGAGCGATACCGCTAAGAGCTTTTACCGCAATGAGTCGATAGGTTTTGTTCCTCAGTCATTGGCTTATTTGCCTAATCTTTCGGTATTTGATAATGTAAGGGTTCCATTTTTTTTATTTAACAGGGACGGCGACAGTGAGGGTAGGGCTTTAAGCCTCTTGGAGCTTATGGATATAGCTCATTTAAAGAATGAGATGCCTCAAAATTTATCCGGCGGAGAAGTAAAGCGGATGTTGATTGCAAGGGCTCTTATGAATTCTCCTAAATTACTTATTGCAGATGAACCTACGGCAAATCTTGACAAGGAAACTTCTGAAACGGTTATGAATCTTATAAAAAGTGTTAATAAACTAGGTACCGCCGTTTTAATTGTAACTCATGATTCCGAAATTTTAGATGAGAATAGTACCATATATAGAATGGATGCCGGAGAATTAAAAAGAGAATATGTTTAAAATGAGCGTCTAAAATATAGCCGCTCATTTATCAATCCGCAAAATCGGCTTTTCCCATTTAATTTATTCGTGCGGATGGTTGTTGATTTTTTCAGCATCGTTTTCATAAAAATTTTTAAACAGGGAGTTTTTATTTTCCAGCAAGGCTGAAAAATTCCCATGTTCTGCAATTTTGCCGTCCTGCATAAAAAGAATCTCATCGCACTTTTTTAAGGTTTCGGGATTTAATCTGTGTGTGATAAAAATAACGAGCTTATCTTTTTGTGCCGTAACAATGTCTTCAATAAGTTTAATGCTGTAATTATCCAAACCTGAATTAAATTCATCGAGTAAAAAAACGGAAGCATCTTTTACCAATGCACGAGCCATCGCTATTTTTTGTTTTTCGCCGCCCGAAACTGTCGCGTCGATTTTATTGCCGTCAGCTTTCCGTTTTTCCGCCAATTCGGTTAAAGCCAGTTTTTCTATAATACTTCCTGAACAATCTTTTTTATTGAGGCAAATATTTTTTTCAAGCGTGTCTTCTAAAATTGTGATGTTTTGCGGAATGTAGCAGATGTTATCAAAAATTTCGGAAGTGCTTAAAATTTTTCCATTATATGTAATGTGTGAATTGGAATCTAAAATACCTGCAATCAGTTTTAAAAGTGTACTTTTACCGGAACCGGCTTGACCTACAACCGCATATTTTTTTCCGCCTTCAAAATTAAAATCGATATTTTTTAAGATGTGTTTTTCTTCAACCGAAAAATCCAAATTCGATACGCTAATGCGTTCAATATTGATTTTATCTACGGTGTCCGTGCTGTCAAAATTCACTTCCTCATCGCTTAAATGAAATTTATTCTTAATTTTATTATTTAATTCTTTTCCCGCTTTGTAATCGGCATAAATACGCCCTAACTCTCCGATAGGCGCTGAAATCGTACCGATTAAACTACCGGCAGCAAGTACCGCTCCGATAGAAACTATTTTGTAAATTGCTAAAATAGATGCAGCCCCCATAACAACAAGCGTCGCAAGGAGACCAATCGTTATTGCCGTTATTTGCGTTTTTGTCATTGCTTGTTTTTGCTTTCGGTGAGATGATAGAGCCGTATCGGTACTTTGAAAAATCAGCCGCTGCGACCAAGCCAATAAGTGTTCCATTCGTAAAAGTAAATTGGCTTCCAAGTGAGACTTAAGATTTTGTGCATAAGCTTCATTATTCTTTGATAAAATTTCAGTAGCGTGTACCATCGCCTTGCTTCTTGCTTTCATAAATGCCGCCTCTATGCAGCCGAAAACGAAGATTAAGATAAACAAGAGCGGGTGAATCGTAATAGCGACAACCGTACCGCATATAAAAGAAAATATTTCCTGTAAAGCGGTTAAACAGGAAGTAACATAGAGCGTCTCGATTTGCATTGCATCATTTGTTAAGGCATTTATGTATTCACCGGAATCTACATTTTCTCCGTATTTTGTAAGGAGAGCCGATGAATAAACCGCATTTTTATATCTAAGCATATAGCGGTACACAATTTTATGAAAGTAATTTTTAACTATGTAGGTAATTATAATCCCAAATATTATAAAAACAAAACAAAAAGCTAAAAATTTTAGAACGGTTTCAACCGTACCGGTATTTGCAATATCGGCTAAGCGGGCAATAATCAGCGAAATGGACGCATTGAATGCTGTTAGAGTAAATACCAGCAAACAAAATAAAACCGTTTCGCCCCAATTTTTAAAGATTTTCATTTTTTCCCTCCAAAACATCTTTTATTATAATCATATCATAGTATACCTATTTTATCAATCCAGCACCTTAAAATTGTCAAACCAAATGTTTTCATAGTTGTTTTATATTGGGAATTATATCATTTTTTTAATTCCGATTCACCTCACGGAAAAAGATAGTTCCTAATAATTCCTTCAACTAGCGAGAACGGATATGTGCCAATCTATGTTCTTCGCTATTCATATAATCATTATGATTATGTCTATGTTTATCTTCCGAGTCCCAATGGTTATGTCCATGCTCATGAGTAATGACATGAGTATGAGTAACTCCATTATGAGTATGAACTATTATATGGCTGTGTTCATGCGTATGATGCTTAACCATTGTATCATAAACAACAAATGCGGAACCTATCAGCATAAATACAAGCCCGACAAAATATACAATCGTAAGCTTTTCTCCATTTATAATAAATGCCAAAAATGTCCCAATAAATGGAGCTGCCGCATAATATGCAGACGTCTTTGCCGCGCCTAAATCTCTCTGTGCTCTAATATACATAAAGATACTCAATCCATATGCCGCAAATCCAAGTATCACCGCATACATAAAATACTTGAATGAAGTAATATTTTCACCTATTAAAAGAGCTGCAATAAATGAACCGGCCCCGGAAAAAAGTCCCTTTAGAACAACAATCTCGTATGTACTTTTTTTAGAAATTTTTCTTGTGCAGTTATTTTCAAGTCCCCAACACGTGGCCGCTAAAATAACAAAGACGGAACCTAAAGAAAGATTAAAACTCCCAATTCCTTCAAATGTTAATATAATACTTGAAAGAGTAATAAATCCGATTGCAATCCATAGTTTTGAAGTAACTTTTTCCTTAAAAATAAATAGAGCAATTAGTGTTGTGGCTACAATTTCAAAATTGCCAAGTAATGACGCATTTGATGCAGAACCGATGCTTATTCCTAACATAAGAAAAATCGGTGCAGCTATATCAAGAACTATCATTCCTATAACATATGGAAGGTCATATTTTGTAAGCCTTTCTGACTTGTTTTCTTTTTTTACATGAAACAGATACATAATCCCTACTCCGATACCTGCTCCAAGATATAGAAATGATGCCATAAATGTAGGGGCAATATTCTTTAATAATATTTTTGAAAACGGTGTATTTATTGCATAAAATACAGCCGCTAACAAAGCAAGAATAGACGCCATAATTTTTGTATTCTTAAGCATTGTAAACATCCTCCTTAACAAAAATTGGTTAGACAAACTGATATTTGTTCATTTGTCTGAAAGTTTTAACACAGCAATAATTTCACTACCATCCATATCACCGTTTTCAATAAAACCGAATGAATGGTATAACTGACGAGCAGCTGTATTTTCAGGTTCATAAGACAGCAAGCAATATTCCGCTTTTCCGCAAGGGAAAGTCTTAATAAAATCTAGAGCCAGTTTAACGGCTTGTTTACCGAATCCTTTGTTCTGATAAGTTTGATCAATCATTAACCGCCACAGATTATAATTTCCTCTTGCAATTTCAGGTGTGTCATTCCACTCGTCATGAATATCAAAGCCAATCATCAAAAACCCGACAGGTGTTTCATTGTCATATATCCCGAACGGAAAGGCATAACCATTTGCCGTGATTGTAACGTATGCTTCAATGATACTTACATCATTAGCTGCAACGAATTCTTTTTGTGACTCTGCCACGCTTAATTTAATAATATCCCAAACATTTTTTCCATTTATTTTTTCTAAATGAAGCATATTGCTATCTCTCCTCACAAATTGTTATTTATTCCGCTCTACAATTTTACCGATTTAGTCGCAATATATGTTTTAATGTTCAGTTTATGAAGCCTTCCGAAACCGTTTGTATCTTCATATATATCAAGTAAAGTAAACCCTGCTTTTAATTGCCCGCCTATCTGCTCCGTCATATTATGAGAAAACTGCATTCCACAATCCTCTTTTAGCATAAAGGCTTTTGCCGCTTCATCTTTTAACGGATTAAAAGGCATTTTCCAAATAATCTCTTTTTCTTCATTATCTACGATATAATTTATCTCATTTCCAAGCCCGGCAAGAAAAATTCCGCCTTTTTTAAGCACTCTGTATGACTCATTAAAAACATGCTGCACATCTTCAATATAGCAGTTGGAAATAGGATGAAAGACTATGTCAAACGATTCATCTTCAAAAGGAAACCTTTTTGTCATATCTCCTTCAATAGCTTTAATAGTATAGCCTTCTCTTTTCGCAACCAAAAGTTCACTTTCTATTTGCTTTGAAGAATAATCCAGAACAGTACAATCTGCACCTAATGCATTAAATATAGGCATTTGCTGTCCGCCGCCCGATGCCAGCCCTAAAATTTTCTTTCCTTTCAAATCTTCGAACCATTCGTGCGGAACGGGGACAGCCGGAGTAAGCAAAACTTTCCACTTTCCATTTTTTGCATCAATGTATTCATCATGTAAGATAGGTTTGCCCCATTCCCAGCCTTCTTCAACCCATCTATCTATAGCTTCTTTATTTATATCCTGATATGTTTTCATTAGTTATGCTCTATTATTTCAGTTTTTATAGTTCAGTATTTTTAAATTTTGTGAGCAATTTCTTCCACTTTCTTTGTCTGTGTGTATAAAATGCTTTCGCCCAAATACATATTATGCCTGTTTTCCAACCCGATTCAATTTCTATGCAGTCAGTATACTTTGTACGATTGTCATCAATGGGCTCCAATTGAATTCTATGATTCCATATCGGTACATGGGGATTGCTCTCATTAGAATATATTGTTAATGTTTCTTTATCTAAAGTGCATATATAAATTGAATGAATACCGAACGGAATTACACCAAAGAGTTTAAAATTCAATCGAAATGTTTTTCCGCATTCCCATTGTATATTTTTTTCACCATCAATCAACTTAAAGGCTGCAAAAGGAGCTGCCACATATTGTAACGATTCCAAACTTTGCAATTTTTCCCATATCACATTTGCATTAACAGGGAAAATAGAACTTTTACAAATAAATTTACTCATCTGCCAATATCTCCCGACTCATATATACCGGCTCATAAAAACGAAGGCTTATTTTAGACAATGCAGTTGGCATTGTCTAAAAACGTTGTCGAGTTTGCCTTGCGGCAAACGTCGCTTATTGTATGCCGTTTCTCACTTCGTTGCGAAACGGCGGAAATTCGACAGCCTCGAAATCTGAAGATTTCTACGTTGTTGAATTTTAAAGAACAATGTAATCATCACGGAAAGATGATATATCATTAGGGATACACAGTCAAGGACTTAGCTTACCCCTTATATGTGCTATTTCTTATTTTTTTTACAGTGTAGTTCATCAAATGTCTTCCAAAATGCTTATAGGCAAGAGCCTTAATTCCTGACACTTCTTGATGATGATTTTTCAACAATTCATCGGGAGAATCCCATACTCCAAAATCTTGAGTAATTCCTTCGCTTTGTATGTACGTGTTATTTCTGTCAAAATCAATTACCGGATTCTTGAAATCTTTTACTGCAACACCATAACCGCAGAAAGAACCGCTGCAGGTTGCAAATTTTTTTTGCAGCTTTGACAAATACGCTTTATCCAGTATAAAGGCTTCAAGTTCATACCAGCGACTTTCAAAATATACTTCAACCCAGCTGTGAAATATATTTTGCGGTGCATGTTTATAAACAAATCCGCTTATTACCCCTTTTTGTAATTTTTTATCTATAGTAAACCCATGTATTCGGCAGGGGATTTGGCAGGCGCGCAGCAAAGCCATAAAGAGTGTTCCTTTTGTATTGCATTGACCGTATCCGTCCTTAAGAACTTTAGATGCGCTGATGTTATCATCAATATTATATCCAAATGCTATACCGTCTCTTACAAAGTTATAAATAGCTTTAAGGCGGTCAAATTCATTTTGTTCTTTCCAATGTTTTGCTTCTATTAATTTTTGAATATGCGGATTTGAAAAATCTAACATTGTAGTTTCCTGCAAGTATTGCTTCATATCCATTTAATTTCTCCTATTTTTTTAAAAGCTCTGAGTGTGAACCAAGTCTATAAAGCATAAGTACGAGTACATCATTTCTGATTTCATCAAGAATATCTATGATAATACTTTTTTTATTTTCATTTGTCTACTCCTCTTGTAGGGCAGCAGGTGAATAGCTTTTGTTGATTCGTGCTGAGGGTTTAATACCCCGTCGCTCTGTCTTAGAGTTGTTGATTTATGGGGCGATTGACCTGAGATAAAAAATTTTGACACAAAAAAAATAACCGTAAAATTTATATTTGACATAATACGATAAAAATTGTATAATGATACGATTTGCTTTTTATAGAAATTTGCTTAAGCATTTTTTTAGGCAGATTAAAAAACATTATAGGAGTTTATTTATGCAAAAAATTGTTAAAATTTTGCTGGGTTGTCTTTTAGCATGTTTGGTGTTTGTTTCTTGCACCAAAGAAGAACAAAAAAAGACATTAATGGTTGGTATGGTTACCGATGCGGGAACAATCGACGACAAGTCATTCAATCAGGGTACTTGGGAAGGAATTAAGCGTGCCGAAAAAGAGCTTGGAGTACAAATTAAGTACTTAAAACCCGTAGGAACAACTGAAGCCGATTATATCAAGGAAATTTCCAACTTATGTGATGCAGGTTACAAATTTGTCGTATGTCCGGGTTTTAAATTTGAAACAGCTGTTTTTAAAGCTCAGTCCAAGTATAAAGATGCAAAATTCGTTATTATTGACGGAAATGCACATCCTGCCGATTCTTATGATGCGCAAAACGGACCGAATACTATCGGTATTAGCTTTTTGGAAAATGAAGCGGGCTTCTTAGCCGGCATCGCAGCAGCCCTGCAAATGAAAACCGGTAATTTCGGTTTTGTCGGCGGTATGGAAATCCCTGCCGTTCAAAAATTTAACTGGGGCTGGCAGCAGGGCATTATATATGCCAATGAACATCTCGGTACTAACATTGAAATAAAGGAAGAGAATTTCATATATCAAGGCGGTTTTTCCGACATTGCAGCAGGACAGCAGATTGCAGCTTCTATGTATGATAGAGGCGTAACCGTAATCCATGCTGCTGCAGGCGGTGTAGGCGTAGGCGTTATCAACGAAGCTAAAACAAGAACGCAAGCAGGAGAGAAAGTTTGGGTTGTAGGTGTTGACGTTGACCAATATGCAGAAGGAATAATTTCCGGCGGTTCTTCGATTATTTTAACTTCAGCAGTTAAATACATCGATAGAGCTTCTTTTGATATGATTAAAGAAGAACTTGACGGAACATACAAAGGCGGACGTTCTCTTCTCTTATCCGTAAAAGAAGACGGGGTCGGTATTCCCGAAAAGAATCCCAACCTTTCTCCTGAAGTACAGCAAAAAGTAAATGAAATTTTCAAAAAAATGAAATCCGGAGAAATCGTTGTAAGCAGCGAACGCGGTAATTTATTTAAATAAGAATTTTTTACACGAAGCTCTTAAGTCTTTGAGGGCTTCGTGTATTTTTTAAGGAGTATGTGATTGTCCGACTATGTAATTGAGATGCGGAATATCCGCAAGGAATTTCCCGGTATTGTTGCAAACGATGGGATAACGCTGCAAGTTAAGGCTGGCGAAATTCATGCAATTTTGGGTGAAAACGGGGCTGGAAAGTCTACACTTATGAGTATTCTTTTCGGTTTGTATCATGCAGATGAAGGCGAGATATTCGTAAAAGGCAAAAAAGTAAATATCAATAATCCCAATGATGCAAATGCTCTCGGTATAGGTATGGTTCATCAGCACTTTAAGTTAATTCATAATTTTACCGTAACCGAAAATATTATTTTAGGTCGGGAAGGGCGCTTTGTTTTAGACAAAAAATCCGCTGAAAAGCAGATTAAAGACTTAAGCGATAAATACGGTCTTTTTATTTCGCCGAATGCCGTTATAAGCAGTATAACTGTGGGTATGCAGCAGCGTGTGGAAATTTTAAAAATGCTTTATCGTAATGCGGATATTCTCATTTTTGATGAACCCACGGCAGTTTTAACTCCTCAAGAAATAAGCGACCTTATGCAAATTATGCGTAATCTTGCAGCTGAAGGTAAAGCGATTATTTTAATAACTCATAAATTACAGGAAATTTTAGACGCAGCAAATAGATGTACGATAATAAGAAAAGGCAAGTTGATTGATGTTGTAGATGTTGCTTCGACAACAAAAAATGAGCTTGCATCAAAAATGGTAGGAAGACCGGTAGATTTTAAAGTACCGAAACAGCCTTGCAAACCCGGTAAAACGGTTTTGGATATAAGGAACTTGACTGTTTTAGCGGAAAAAAAGATAGCTAAAGTAAATAATTTTTCGTTGGAAGTTAAGGCAGGAGAAATTGTCGGTATTGCAGGTGTAGACGGAAACGGACAAAGCGAGCTTGTATATGCTCTTTCAGGTTTAATGCCCATAGAATCCGGTTCTATTATTTTAGACGGAACCGATATATCGAAATTTTCAATACGAAAACGTTCGGAAGCAGGCTTAGGACATGTTCCCGAAGACAGACAAAAACACGGGCTTGTTCTTCAATACTCCATAGCCGAAAATATGGTAATAAAATCATATTATACTAAAAATTTTCAAAAACACGGGTTTTTAAAACGAGATAAAATAAAGGCATTTGCCGAAAATATAACTTCAACATTCGATGTACGCTCCGGTAAGGGGACTGAGTCCAAAGCAGGAGAATTAAGCGGCGGAAATCAGCAAAAAGCAATTTTAGGTAGAGAAATTACCCTTGACCCAAAACTACTCATCGCTGTAAATCCTACACGTGGGCTTGATGTAGGTGCAATAGAATCGATTCATAAAGAACTTGTAAAACACAGGGATGCCGGCAGGGCTGTTTTACTTATTTCCTTTGAGCTTGACGAAATATTTAATTTATCGGATAGAATTGCCGTTATGCACAGGGGCGATTTAAGCGGTATTGTAAAACCTGAAGAAACTACTGCTGAAGAAGTAGGATTAATGATGGCAGGGATGGGAGGTAAGAATGCGTAAGTTTAATGTACAAAAACATAATTTTAAAAATTTAAACTTATCCGAAAATAATTTTGTAATAAGCATTTCGGCGGTTTTACTTGGGCTTATCGCAGGAGCTGTTTGTATTAGTCTTTTGGGGGATAATCCTTTTTCTGCGTTTTCTTATTTATTCCGCGGCGGTTTAATGAGTGTAGAACGTATCGGAAACACCTTGGCAACGGCAACTATTCTCTTATTTGTAGGGCTTTCCGTCAGTTTTGCTTTTAAAACGGGGATTTTTAATATCGGTGCTTCGGGACAAATGCTCATCGGAGGACTTTTTGCAACCATTATCGCTTTAAATGCTTCGTTGCCGCGTCCCATTTTATTGATTGTTCTCATCATTGCCGCTATGCTTGGCGGTGCCTTGTGGGGTTTATTTCCCGGCTTACTAAAAGCTCTTTTTAATGTACATGAAGTAGTTTCTACCATAATGATGAACTGGATAGCCTACTGGATAGCCTACTATATTATTCCGCTCTATTTAAAGGCTGAAATGATAGAAACCGAAAGCCGCTCAATTGCTGAAGCTAATACATTGCGGGCTCCGTGGCTTTCAAATTTATTCGGAAGCGAGTATATTAACTACGGCATTTTTTTGGGAATTGCCGGTATTTTATTTTTAAAGATAATTTTGGATAAAACGACGTTAGGTTTTGAATTAAAAGCGGCTGGATATAACAAAAGTGCCGCCGAATATGCCGGTATCAAAGTAAACAGAAATATAATTTTTTCTATGATGATTGCAGGTGCTTTTTCAGGTTTGGCGGGTCTTACCTATTATGTAGGTTATTCTTTAAATATGCAAATCGGTGTTATGCCGTCTCAAGGTTTTGATGGGATTGCCGTTGCCTTACTCGGTGCGGGGAATTCCATAGGAGTTGCCTTAAGTTCAATCTTTTTTGGAATTCTGCATGTAGGAAAAGGTTTTATGAGTGCAAATACCACTGTTCCGCCGGAAATAGCGGATACGATAATTGCAGTTATCATTTATTTTACGGCAACAAGCCTTTTATTAAAACGTTTTTGGAAAAAAATCCACGCCGTATTTCAAAGTAAAAAAAATGTAAATGCAAAGGAGGCAAACTAATATGTGGCATATTTTAACGTCAATATTTCCTTATGTTATAGCATATACTATTCCGCTTTTAATTACGTCGTTGGGCGGACTTTATAGCGAAAGGAGCGGTGTAGTTAATCTTGGGCTTGAAGGTTTAATGCTGGTAGGAAGTTTTGCTGCCGCAGTTGCGATAAATCTTTTAAAAGATATTCTTCCCGAATTTCTTTTAATTCCGGCGGGGCTTTTGGCTGCAATGGTTTTGGGGATTTTATGTTCGCTTCTCCACGCCTTTGCTTCGATAACCTTAAAAGCCGACCAAATTATAAGCGGTACCGCAATAAATATGTTGGCAACTGCTTTAACCATTTATATTGCCCGCTCAATGCTGGGTTCCGGTAATGTGCGCGTAAATGGAATTATCAGAAAAGATATTCCCGGTCTGGTTAATATCCCGATTTTAGGTAAACTGTTTTTTTCTCAAACATACTGGAGTACGTGGCTGATACTTGCTATTCTTGCTTTTTCATGGTTTTTGCTGTATAAAACTTCTTTCGGCCTTAGACTGAGAGCTTGCGGCGAACATCCCTCGGCAGTTGCCAGTGCCGGTATCAATGTACATAAAATGCGCTATTTTGCAGTTTGTGCAAGCGGTGCCTTGTCGGGCTTGGGCGGGGCTGTCATTTTGGTAACCTATTCCGGCGAATTTAATGGAAGCGTTGACGGTTTAGGCTTTTTAGCTTTGGCAGCTCTTATTTTCGGTCAATGGAAACCCTTAGGTATTTTGGGTGCGACTTTCTTCTTTGGATTTGCCCGTACAGTTGCGAACGTTTCACAAGTTATTCCTTCTTTAAGTGTTATTCCGCCTGTTTGGCTTAAAATATTCCCTTATGCTGTAACGCTTATCGCCTTAATTGTATTTAGTAAACATTCCGCAGCTCCTAAGGCTGACGGCGAACCTTATTAAAAATGATAATACCGGTTAGCATTTTGCTTTAAGCTGCTAATCGGTATTATCTCAAAACAATTAAAAAACAAATATCTGCACAATTGATAACATACCGTATAGATTGAAAATATAAAATATGTTATAATAAATTAAAAGTTTTTATGGGAGAAGAGCTAAACAGTTCGGCACAAATGGTGCCTCACTGTTTAGCTTTCGAGTTTGCCTAATCGGCAAACATCGTATTATTGTATGCAGTTTTGCAAAATGCA
>CALINC010000133.1 GCA_938045195.1 uncultured Treponema sp. | reverse complement strand
CTGCCAGATTTCACGTCTTACTTTTTCGGCTTCTTCAAATTTCTCAATCGCTAAACCTTTGAAGAGTTCTTTTTGCCCTAGGAAGTAGGCTTTTAGAGTGGAAAGCAAAAGGCTTTTCCCGAAGCGGCGCGGGCGGCTTAAAAAGTGGACTCGGCTTTCGTTTACTAATCTCCAAATAAGCTCCGTTTTATCTACATAGACAAAACTTTCTTTTCGTAGAACCTCAAAACTTTGAACGCCTATGGGCATTTTTCTAATCGTACTCATAAGAATAAGTATAACAGAAAAAAAAGAAATTGGCAATCTAAATAAAGTTTTGTGTTTATTTAAACAAAATTATTTCTCCACGTTTATAACTTATAAGAATCGATTGGGCGGGTCAAATGACCCTGCAAAAACAGCTTTTACCATTGACCTACTTTAACATATTATTGGGGCTTTAATCAAGCAGACCGAAAAAACTATATCTACAATTTTTTTTAAAATATGTAAAACAACTGCGGAAAGCCGAAGTAAAAGGCTATAACCTTGCGCATAATCAAAAATTAAGATAGAATGCAGAATCGTGAATTAATTTTTATATATGGAAAAAGAAAAATATATTTTAAACCCGACAAAAGCTGCTGCTTCGGCTTATTGGAAAATAGAAAAATTCAAAATTCCGTCTAATATGATGATTTTAAATGAAAATGAATTTCATACCGATTTTTTACAAAAATATGAAGATGACATTTATTTTAAACTTCTGCATGATCTAAAAAATATTGACGGGTATACATTACCTTCAAATATTATATTGAAAAATTGCACAATTGAAGAATTTGCAAAACATATAAATAGTTGCTATGAATTAGAAGGAATTTCGGTTGAAGAGCTCAGAGACTATCAACTAAGACCTGTATTCGATAATAATCTTTGGATTAGCCTCTATGATACTAAAAAATGTAAAATTGCAGCCACAGGAATTGGTGAATATGATAACACAATAAAAGAAGGTTCATTAGAATGGATTCAGGTTTCAAAAGAATATAGAAGAATGCACTTAGGAAAGGCAATTATAAACGAACTTCTAAGCCGCTTAAAAACTAAAGCCGACTTTGTTACAGTTTCCGGTAGAATCAATAATAATACCAAGCCCGAATTATTATATAAAACATGCGGATTTAAAGAAGAAAGTATCTGGCATGTTCTAAGAAAAAAATAATATTCATAAAAGAAGCACAGGCTTAATACGCTGACAAAGTACAAAAAATCTGTTTTCTCTTGAATTTTTCCGAGTATTTAATTATACTTCCGCCATGAAGTGCGAAATAAATAATATATTGATTGAAAAAACAAAGGCTTTTCTAAAAAGAAAATTCGATGAGAGTAAATACTTAAGCGGACATCCAGA
Source organism: uncultured Treponema sp. (assembly GCA_938045195.1). GTDB lineage: Bacteria > Spirochaetota > Spirochaetia > Treponematales > Treponemataceae > Treponema_B. Next base: position 45,097 of record CALINC010000133.1, on the reverse strand, counting down.
AGAAAAAGCATACAGGCTTGAACATTCTTACCGCGTTGCAAATATCGGCAAAGCGATCGCCGAAAAAGAAGATTTTTCCGTTACGGAAATGATAATTGCCTGTCTTCTCCATGATGTTTCTTACTGCGAAGAATTCTGCGGCAAAGAGGGTTGGCTTAACCATGGACGGAATGCGGCAAAAATTGCCCGACCTTTTCTTAAAGAATTGGGATTGCCGGACGATAGGATTAACGATATATGCTACGGAATAGCAATCCATGTAGACGATAAAGCCGATTTTGAGGGAGAGCGCACCCCCTTTGCCTTAACGGTAGGAGATGCGGATAATCTTGACAGATTTGATGTGTATAGGATTTATGAAACTCTGCATAACAACAATTTTAAAGATATGAATATTTCACTCAAAAAAGATTATGTTGAAAAGAGACTCAATGAGCTTTATAAATTGTTAAACATGGAACTGGGAACAAAATCAGCGCAAGAACTATGGAAAGAGAGGCTGGTATTTTACATTGAGTTTTACGAAAAACTAAAAGAGCAATTAAAAATAAGCGAGGATGTGTTTTAATCCGAGATGTATTGCCATTTATACAAAACCCAATGCGAAAATCTTGCTAAAAATCCGATATTGTGCTATTATATGCAAATGATGAAAAGAAAATTTAGGAGTTTGGCAGGACGTGCTTAATGCCTCGCTTTTTATGCTCATAAGAAAAAAAGTCTTGATGTTTTAGAAAAAAATAAAGAAAAAATTTTAAAGAATGAATAAAAATGAAAGTTATTACACCTCCCATTAAAAGCCTATGAAGGTTATAGTAATTTGTAAAGCGTTAAAGACACTCCTTGATGAATTTTTTTTTGAATATAGGTTTTCATAAAAAAGCTTTGCAATAAAATTCCAGTTGTGCATTAAAACAGGGATTTGAAAATACGAGGCATCTCCCAAAAAAATGACATTGCCATTACCAAAAGATGTTTTGAATATAAGCGGAATATCTCCAGCTTGCTCACCAATATCAAATTTACGATTTCTCATAAAAGAATTAGCCTTACCAATTTCACTATGATCGCCAGGATCTGAAAGCCCATATTTAGCAATAACCATAGGTTCTGAAAAAATATTTTGTGAACTTACAGAAGCACCACCCCAAACGCCAATATCATTTTCATTTTTTATGTGCTGAGTTGTAAACGAATAAAAGCAATCTAATGAATTTTGCTACACCTTGCCGGAGTAGTGCATGACGCTGTCTGAAATATCATCATTTATTTTCAAAGATGAAAAACTTAACAGTTCATTAGTCCCTTGCATTGAATTAAAAATATTAGTATGGTCTGAAACCGCAAAAACCGAACCGCCCTTGCTTGTAAAATTTTTTACTTTTTCTTTGAGTGTATCATTCGGCACGGCATTATAGTGAATCAAGAGTAAACAATCAAAATCTTGCATAGGCACATTTTCTAGCCCATAAAACACTTGTGTTTTATAGCCAAATAGCTCCAGATACATTTGTATAGAACCATAGATATAAGGCGAGTAAGCAAAACCAATACGATTTACATTTGAAACAGGAGTTAAATCGGCAACTTCTTTTGATATACTTACGATGGCTATTTTTTTTGTTCATCACTTTTAGAAATAAAAAGCGGCTTAAAAAAAATAAACAATAAAAGAATAAATGCAACACTTGAAAAAAGCATTGTATGTTTAAAGGTTAAACTTTTTTTGCCTTCTACATCTGTCTCCTTTGGCATAAAATATTTTTCATTAAAAAATAAAATAATACACAAAGCAAGCGACAGGATAAAACGAGTATTTAATGCAAGAGGTGGATAATGTGCCAGTAGAACAGGAAATACTTGTAAATACAGCGAATATACAAAGATAAAAATTAAAAGAGAATAGGTATAGCGAATATTTTTAGTAAGGTATACGAATACAACCGTAACTGTAAACAGCGCAAAAAAAAGTTCGTAACCGCTCAGTGATAAACCTAAACTGCTTCCGCCTGCAATATGCATAGAGCTTGCCTTAGAAAAGAACAATGAAAATCCATTAAAAATATTAAAAAATGCAGGTGAACAACCAACTAAAAGCTTTATAATCGCAATTGCGGATAAAAGAGCAAGCACAAATTTATTAGCCTTTTCTTTTGTAAATTGAAAAATAAAAAAAACTGAAATCAAAATACAAAGAGGTGTAAGAATAGCAGTAGAAGAAAACAACAAAATAAATAAAGCAAAAGAAACAGAAATAGCCAACCGATAAACCAATTTTAAATGTAACTTAAGTGAAATACAACAAGCAATCAAAACATAAAACAGCTTAATTATAATTATGCCATTTACCCAAAGACCTAAATAAAAGGGAAGCAAAAAAAGAAATGGAAAAAAATTAACCGTACTTTGTGATGATTTTTCTTTATTCTGTTTTAGGTCTTCAATAAATGGCGGTAAGATATAAAATATGAAAAGAGAATTTACAACGAAATGAACTTTAAGTAATTCCTTATTTTCAGTTAGATTTGGAAGCGATAATTGTATGCATGAAAATAGGACTAAAAACATGTAAGTAAAAAAAACAATAAAGTGGGGATTTGAGCTATTATTTGTCCTATCGCCCATTTTTTTGAGATGTAGTGCTTTCATCCACGAAAGAAATGCAGCTATGAAAAAAATTATTGCTAAAAATACAGCATAGCCGTCTAAAAAATATCCGCCTGTAATTTTTGAAAGTAAGCAACGAACCAGCACAATAACAGCAAAGATACTAAAGCTCATTGAAGTATAAAAAAAACTTTTATATGTATACATATATTTCACTACTCCTTTAATATAATTCAACATGGCTCTATTTGATAACTCGCCCCAAGCCTCGTCAAACGAAAAAACTGGGGCGAAATTTACAGTACTATCTAACTGGGTATTATCCAGCTAGTTCATTTATCATCCTCGTCTGTACAATATTTTTTATTTTTGCAGGCACTACCAACGCAGGCACTTAAAACGCACATACTGGCAGGATTTAAGCTAAGTGGTGTCATAGGTGTAACTTCATCATCAGACCCATGTGAGATAAGTTTTTGCTCGTTAGGCATTCCTGCAAATTGTTTTTTGACTTGACTAAGCCTAATTGACGAAAGATACGAACTCAACCCTTCCGGCTCCTCACCGGACACCGAACCAGATGTTGCAGAGGTAAGCAAAATGCTTACGGTAAACAACATACCAATAAAAAGATGTTTTTTCATATCGCTCTTTCTTAGAAGCTAAAATTTAGACTTTGCTATAGTCCATGCCTCCATTGTATAACGTCTTTAGTATTCTATCAACACGAGTATAACTATAAAACTTATTTTTTTACAATTCTATTTTTGTAAAATTTTAAATATTTTTGAAGCCGAAATTTATCTTTAGATTCGTTCTGCACACCTTTTCGCACCGAAGGTGTCAACCTAACAATAAATTCAAAGCCTGCAAACAGGACTGCACACGTTTGCAGGTCAAGCGGATGCCCTGTTCCAAAATTATGCTAAAAATCCGGGCAATTTTTTATGATGCAGGCTTCCACTTTTTCCAAAAAAAAGAGCCGGTCTTTACAAGAAAAACCGGCCGCCACCAAGGCTGTCGGCAGCCGGCGGGTGGGAGGGGATCCGGCTGCCGATATTTATTTATCGGCAGCTTCAGGTAAAACTTTAAAAATTATGATACAATTGTAAAAACAATATTATTTGGGAGGAACTTTATATGTTAGATATTTTAACCGATTTGCAATATAGTTCTTATGCTGTAAAATTTGCACTGGTTATCGTTTCAATTTTAATTTTTTTAATCGGATTTATTACGGGCAAAATACTGGCAAAGAAAAACAATGCTAAACTGCTAAAAACCGAAAGACTTGATGCGGTAAAACGTTCACGCGCAGTTCTTAATGGACAGCTTGGCGAGCAAATTGCCCCATTTTTGCCTAACTTTCCTGCCGACCCAACCGAAATAAGGTTTATCGGCAAACCTATTGACTATATCGCCTTTAACGGAGCTTCGGGCGGTCATATAAATGATATAACTTTTATAGAAATAAAAACAGGAAACGCCGATTTAACCGCTGTAGAGCGATCTTTAAAAGCTGCCGTATCAACAGGAAAAGTTAAATATGTAGAATATCGCATAAATTAAGGAAACCTAGCTGTTATTTTGGATAAAAACGCAAAAAATAGTAAAAAACCGTAAATTATTTCATATTTTTCATAAAATCGCTTGACTTTTTTTTTAAAAAGGTATATATTCACCATACACACAGAAAAGATACACATACTACTTTTAAAGAACCTTCGTTTTCCTCCTTTCGAAGGTTCTTTTTTTTTAGCTACGCCGTTATATGTTACATAGTATCTGTCAAACCTGTTGACAATATCAGACGAAATATATACGATAAATCCTATAATATGAATCTTGAAGCTTTTATTTTAGGCTGCGGCGGGATGATGCCGCTCCCGTATAGACATTTAACTTCGGTATTGGTAAGGCGCGAGGGCGATTTGTTTTTATTTGATTGCGGAGAGGGAACGCAAGTAGCTTTACGGCGGCTTAATTTGCGCTGGAAAAGAATAAACGCAATTTTTATCAGTCATACCCATGCCGACCATATAACCGGTTTGCCGGGTCTGCTTATGCTTTCTTCACAAGTTGATAGAGATGAACCTATGTATATTTTCGGACCGCCAAAAATTGCGGAATATGTTGAAGCGAACCGCCGTGTTTTGGATATGTATATAAATTATGAAATTATCATAAAAGAAATTTTGGCACCGGGTATTATTTTTTCTACGGATGAATTTCAAGTGCGGGCTTTTTGGCTGGATCATACGAAGCCTTGCCTTGGTTACGTTATGGAAGAATTTGAGCGTCCCGGAGTTTTTAATCCAGAAGCGGCAACGGCGTTGCACGTGCCTTGCGGTCCCTTATGGTCAAAATTGCAAAGCGGGGAATCGGTTACAGCCTCAAATGGAACGCTGGTTGCACCGGAACAGGTTATGGGACAGAAACGGAAAGGCAGAAAATTTGCATTTGTAACCGATACAAAATATATTCCATCGATAGCGCAGGAAGTAGCGGGTGCTGATTTCTTTGTATGCGAAGGTATGTTTGAAGACGGCATGGAAAAAGATGCCGCAGAAAAAAAACACATGACATGTACGCAGGCTGCAAAAATTGCAAAAGACGCAGGTGTAAAAAAAATGGCTTTAATCCATTACAGCCCCCGCTATACCGACAAAGAATTAAAAATATTATTGGAACAAGCATGCACGGTTTTCCCCGGCACAATTTTATCAAAAGATAAAATGAATATTAAACTTGAATATGACGATTAATTTTTAAATTGGGAGAATGTAATGAGCGATATTGAAAGCCGAATGTTAAAACAAGGTCTTATAAAAGTTCCTGTTGACGAAAAACCGAAAGAGAGCCCTTTTAGGCGTGTGGCAAAATTCCTTTTTATTATAGGAAAAGAACAAGCCTCGCAAGTTTTAAAACAGCTTTCAAAAGAGCAAATCGACAAGGTTGTTGCAGAGCTTGTTACAATTCAAAGTATCGATAAAAACGAAGCACTTGATATTCTAAATGAATTTACTTCTCTTTATACCAAAAATAGGAATTCCTTAGGCGGAGTTAAAACGGCAAAGGACATATTGGTCGAGGCTTTTGGAAATGATAAAGCAGAACAAATTTTAGAAAATGCCGTCCCCGAAAAACAGCCCGTTCCTTTTGAATATTTGCAGGGACTTGAAACCGATTCTTTGAATCGTTTATTGGCAGGTGAATTGCCCTCTTCAAAAGCCATAGTTTTGTCGCAGCTTGAACCGAAACAAGCGGCGGCGTATATAAGTGCACTTTCGGACGAAGCCGAAAAAAAAGAAATAGTTTTACATCTTGCGAAAATGAAAAAAATAGACTCTGAAATTTTACAAACCGTAAGCGAAGCCTTAAAGAAAAAAATGGTCGAGGTTAATTTAAATAAAAGCACTTCGATTGATGGTGTTTCGGTATTGGCTGAGATTTTACGTACAATAGATTATAGATCGGGAGAGGAAATTTTAAACGCTCTTGAAAGCGGCGATGAACAGCTTGCAGATTCAATCCGAAGTAAATTAATTACGCTTGACGATGTTTTAAATATGAAGCCGCGCGATATTCAATATTTAATTGCTCCCATGAGTGATACCGAGCTTGCCCGCCTCATTCATGGAAAGGATGAACGGTTTAGAAAAACTATTTTAACAAATCTTTCAAAGACAAGAGCCGCCATTATTTTGCAGGAGGAAGAATTTATTTCTCCGATACCCAAAAAAGAATTGCAGGAATCTGCAGATTTATTTTTACAACGTTTAAAAACAGAAGTAAAAAAAGGGCGCATCTATATTGAAACGGATAAAAACACTCAAATATGGATAAACTAATTATTCCGTTAGTTTTTCAACTTCGTCCGGTAAGATTGTTGTATCGATTTCTTTTTCATCCGGTTCATGTTCGTCTGCTAATTCTGCTTTAAAAAATTCTTCTGCACTTTCATATTTATATTTTAATTCTTCCATTAAATATTGCACTTGAGTTATAGCACTTGCTAATTTCAGCACGGCATTTAGAAACGGTGACGGATGATTTTGTTTTGATACCGTCCTTATGCTTTCTTGCCCGGTTTCGGATAAAATAGAGTTATATCCAAGTTGAGCATCGCTGCTTTTGGGTTTATTTTCCGCTTTCGATAGAATGAAATTGCGGATATATATAAGCTCGGGGCGGTATTCAAAGTGCATATTATCCCAAACATCCCATTTTCCTCCCCATATAAAGCCTTCTTTTTCAAAAATTTTAATAATGACATCAGGAGGAGCCCATCTTTTATACGGAGGAATTTTCATCCATTCGCTGTTTTTTACGGCTTCCCAGTACCAATATATTTTTTTGTTCCGGTAATTTTTAGGAAGAATGTCTATTGCTGTTCCCCAACAGTGATTACTGAGCTTGCCGGAATCTACAATGACGCGCCAATTAAACCCCCAGCATGAACCTATGTTTTTTATAAACAGCCTTACGGCAGCATCGTTCTTTTGAAGCGATATAATTTCTTTTTCAATCCGTTTTAATGCGGCACTGACACGTTTGTGAACCCAAATTTCAATTCCAAAAAATTTTATTTTTCTTAATTGTTTTATAATTTCACTCTTTGTTTTGCCTTGATAGACAAGATACTGAAAGTCATAATTAGGAGCGGTATCAAACCGTCTATGTTTGATAAGAAAGTCGGGCTTTAATTTTTCGATAAAACTTTTGGAATAATCTTGCGGGTTTGGAATTGCTTCAGGATAAAAGTAAGATATATACGGTTTCCAACTTTTCCATTCTGAAGATTTTTTTTTAGGCAAAAGCCGTCCATTTGCCCAATACAAATACGAATTTCTTATTTGTATACACCAATCGTTTTCTTCCGAGTCGAAAAAAAAATCTCCGGCGATATCCCGATATGTTTCTTGGATTGCTTTTAAGCAAAGCCATGGATTGTCTAATTCCGTATCAAGCGGAAAAATAAAGCAAGGTAATGCAAGAAAAATAACGGCGGCTATGGATTTTTTTGCGCCGTGTAATTTTGGGATAAACATTATCGTTCCTAGTTTAATACGGAATCTACAAGATTTTTAAAATCTTTATTTTCTGGTTCAATGCCTTTTGTTTTTTTTATTACGAAAATTCCGTCTTCGTTGATAATTGTTTGTTCGTCGTCAAGATTGATGAGCGGCACAATTTCAATTCCTCCGGCGGGATCGAGAATCCCCTGTATCGGGCTTTCACTATATTTTCCCCATAAAGATTTTTGAAAATCGTAATTGTCGTCTATATAAACAACTTCTTCGGCTTCCGCCTCTTGTAATTTGGAAATAGGAATATCCAAATCGGAAAAATCCAAGCCCGAAATCGTATATCCCGATTCTTCTAAAAATTTTATAGGTTCGTCGATATTTACAGCACCGGATGATTCTTGACTTGGGAGCTCTTCGAGTTCTCCAACAGGTTCATCATTTGGGAGTTCTTCGAGTTCTCCAACGGGTTCCCCGCTTGGGAGCTCTTCAAGTTCTCCAACGGGTTCTTCGCTTGGGAGCTCTTCAAGTTCTTCAACGGGTTCTTGACTTGGAAGTTCTTCGAGTTCTTCAACGGGTTCTTCGCTTGGAAGTTCTTCGAGTTCTCCAACGGGTTCTTCGCTTGGGAGCTCTTCGAGTTCTCCAACAGGATCTTCGCTTGGGAGCTCTTCAAGTTCTTCAACGGGTTCTTCACTTGGAAGCTCTTCGAGTTCTCCAACAGGTTCTTCACTTGGAAGCTCTTCAAGTTCTTCAACAGGTTCTTCGCTTGGGGCATCTTTATGCTGTTCGTCTGTAGACAGTACGTCGACTTGTGCAGCTTTTTTTTGTGCCGATTTTACTTCTGCAATTAGTTTACGTAAAAGCATCATTAGTTCTTCTTGATTTGAGGAAGAAATAGCAGCTTCCGCTTCCGCATTATTTGCAGGTTTTACCATTTTTCCGCTTATGGCGGCAAATATTTTATCCCAGCTTGCCTGTAAAAAATCATCAACTTGTTTCTCGTTCTTTTTTAAAAACCGTTTGCCTAGCCGCCGTTTTATTTCTGCATTTGCATCGTGCCGTCTATAGTCCAATTCTTGTTTAAGGGCATCATTAGTTTTGCTTTCGCTGTTTTTAATATAATTTTTTAAAATAGCCAAATGCAGTTTTTGAATTTTAGTTTGAACTGTTGTCAATTTATCCTGTTTTATATTAAGTAAAAGAAAAGTTACTAAAAATACGGTAATGGCGGCTGTAGTAATTAAAAAATATTTAACATAAGCAGGGAATAAGAAAATACTTTTTTCGCAAATTTGCCCAATATAGCCCAGAGGATATTTTGCACTTATTAAAATCCATTCCTTTTTATTATCAAGAGAAATAAAATTAAAATCACTAAATTCCGTTTTCCAGTTTGAAAGAATAAGCCCTTTTAGCTCTTCCGCATCTCCATAAGGCAAGCCCATTAAAATTCCAAGAAAGGAATGTTCGGGATTTGTGAGTAAATGCAAATTATCCGTAAGTGCCAGCTTTTTTTCATTTATAAGTTTTTTAAGCAGTGCTTTTTCTGAAACATAAAAAACGGCTATTCCTCGATATGTATCATATCCATCATAAAACGGAACACTATATAAAAATAAATTTGATTTAGGGTCTGCCGTTATTTTTATTTTGTCCAACTCATAATCTGTAAGAAAATTGATAGGAATATCGTCCGCATTGCTTCCATACTTTTTATATGAAATCATTGATTCGGAACGTGAAAAGATGTCGCTAGAAATCGTACTAAAATGAATTTTTTGATTTGCTATGTCAATAATCCGTATTCCCGATAAACCGTTTACGGAAGCAATAAGTTCTACCGCTGCATTTTCACGCATGCTTATATCGGCATAAGTTTGTTCTTGTTCAAAGCTGTTTTTTACCGACGAATTTTCTAAAAATGTTGAAAACAATTTTTTATTTTCCGAATACCATATCTCCGTAACTGCGGCTATTTTATTTAAATTTTCATCTATTGCCCTAATAACGGCAGGCTGATACAATTCGGATTCTACAAAAGATCTATATCCCGAAAGTGATAAAAATATCAAAGCAATGAAAAGCCCTAAGGAAATAACTAAACTAATAAGTATTTTAAATATGGTGTGCAAAATAAATTCTCCAGCTCGTTTTATTTATCGGTAAAAATTCAACACAAGTTAAGTTAAATTATCCAACTCTTTACTATTATTCCAATAATAATATCTTATTTAGTGATTCTTGAAGTTTTTTTTGCTTTTCGGCAAGCTCAATTCCTTCGCGTGCAGGGTCAAAACGTTTATCCGTTTCAAGAATTTTTTTCCATATATCAATCGCTCCGGAATAATTTTTTTTGTTATATTCTTTTAAACCTTGCAGATAAAGTTGTTCAATTTTATTTTTTTGTTGTTTTCGTCCGCCGTCGCCGAGTAATATTTTTATACCCAAACTAATTCGATTTAAATTTACCGTTTGACTTGCCATATCCAATGTGTAATTTGCATTTATGCGGATATTTTCCAAATTAACCTCTCCGCCTAAACTGATATGAGGATTACCGCCGCGAATACCGAACCCCGTTACAAGATTAAAATATTTTGTTATTGAAAACATAATTCCAAGGCTGGCAGACGGAAATCCGGAGGATAGTATCTTTTTTAAATGAATATTTTGGCTTATATCCACTGCAAACAGAAAAAAAGATACGGGACGGTAAGCAATACCTATGGAAATATACGACGGCGGAAGCTCGCCTTTAATCGGAGTTCCAAAATTTTTCATTATAAATCCAAAATAAAAATTGGGCTCGTCGTCATAAAACTTTTTTGCAAGATTTGCACGGATAAGAATTCCAAAATCACCCAATACGGCATAGCCGTTTTGTTGTTTTGCTTTTTTTATTCTTTCCGAAACCGAATCGGTTTCATTATCATGTCCGGCAAAGGGGGGCATTGCTCTAATTCCCAATTTAAGATTACCGCCTATGGTTAAACCTTTAAAATTATAACCGGCTATAAAATTATATGCAAAATTTACAGTCAAAAAAGTTTCGCTGTAAAAACCCGAAGATTTTTTTTCACCCAATGAACCGTATTCGGTAAAAGGAATGTAAAAACATCGTAATGAGCTTCCCCAGCCTATATTGTTTTTTCGCTGAGTATAGCCTACGGTTTCAAGTTTTGAATCCGCAATCCAACTGTTATGTAAGAAATTCAGCTCGGTGTTTTGTAAGACCGCACTTGCAGCGGGATTTGCGTCAAAAAAACTTATGTCGTTTGAAAGAGCCGTAAATGCGTATGCCAAGCCTTCAAATCTTCCGCCTGACGGAATTAAGAGCGAACGGAAAGCGGTTTCTCCTTCATTTTTTTGAATAAAAATCTCGAATGCTTTTGAAACATCGGAATATGCTTTTGATATATCAATGGAAAAAGCCGTGTTTTCCGAAAATGAGAAAAAAATAATTATCAAAAACGCTTGAATAAGTTTCTTCATAAGTATACTATAAAATACGGCTCGTGCAAAATGGCTCACATTCATCAGCATAACTTTTTTGATGAATTTATAAGACCGTTGATTTCTTACAGGGTAACCTCTTAAAAACTTCAGTTGTTTAGAGATACCCACATATACATTTCGGTATTTTATTGTTTATTTTTAGAGATTTTTATAAAAAAAGTCAATATGATTCCGATAATTGATATAGGGAAAATTTGTATTTTGAGATTTTTGAAGGTTTTTTGGGTTGAATAAAAAATTTTGGTTTATATTGGTATTTATTTTTTCTCTTTTTGTCTTAGGATATGCACGCGGTAGCGGTGATTATGATAATGCCGAAATTCTTATAAATTCCAATAAAAACAATGAAGCACTTGAGGAAATTGCACAAATTTTTGAAACCAAGCCCGAATCATCGGAACATGCAATCAAGTTGGTACAAAAGGCAATGCAAAGTCAAAACGAGTTTCAAGATCAATTTGAAGCACTTTTAAATTTGCTTTATGAAGAACCCGACAACAATGAAAAAAAACTTGCTCTCATTTTGGAGCTTGAACAACATCGGCATGATATGAATCCTGATGTTGAGTATTTTTTGGAAAAATTAAAAATTTCTTCAATTTACGCGCTTCAACGCATACGGTTTATTATGTATATGGAACAGGGCATTGCGTATATCAATGAAAAAGAATATAACAAAGCGGCGGATACGTTTGTTAAAGGCTATTCAATATATAATGATAAATTTCAGACGGAAAATGCCGAGGAGAAAATTTTAGATGATGTAAATAAACAAATTAATGATGTTAAAGATATCGTAAAGAAATATAAAGTTACTTATGAAAATTTTATAAGAACCTCAGAAAAACTTAATACCCAAATAAAAAATCATAACAGTGCTTTGATCGAACGAGAATTCGGAGCACTCGAATTATTGGCAAAGGATTTATGCAGTCTTATAGAAAGTGCGGTACATAGCGGTTCTATTTTAAAAAATATCTATGAGGAGGAAGCGAAACAAAATAAAGATATTGATGAAACTCTTTTACCGTTTGCTTATAGGCTCACTATAGGAAGGAATTCTGCCGTTAGCTTTGAAGGTGTGGAAGGCGCAATGGAAGCGGGGTTCTTTTTCGGATTAGATTCAGTCAGCGATTTTTTCTGGGCGGAAATTCGGAATCTTTTTAAGGAGTTATGCGATGATTTTAATTTTGATACAATCGTTTCCGATTCGTTTGATAAAAATATTTTATACATAAACGACTATTTAAAATATTTACAAAAAGTATATTCTGCACAAGCAAGCTCTTCCAAATTCAGATTTGTAAAAATAGATACGGATAAACAAAACGAGAAACTACAGACCGCGTCGAATTTAATTGAAAACATTATTGCGGCAAAAAAAGTTTATTCGGAATTGTTGGTGTTTGAAAAAAGCAGAAATATAATTACGGAAGACTATATAGGTTCTGCCTATGATTTACGGGATGAAAAAAATATCCGTGTAACCGATTTGTATAATATTGCAAGTACAATTCATTCAACGGCACTTGCTGCTGAAGAATTATTTGCTAAAAACCGTTATCATTCCAATACAGGTTTGGATCAGGAAATAGAGCTTTTAAAATCAAAACAAAATCTTATTTTGGAACACATTGCGTCTATTCGTTTAAATTTATTTGAACAAATGGCTATTATAAAAGATAAAGCCGGCGAAACGGTTTTGGAAACCGGCAAAAAAGACTATGAAGTATGGCGTTCATTAATTCCACAAAATGAAAAAATTAAAACCGAAGAACTTAAAAATGAAAGTGTTAAAACTTCGCCCATATTGGCGTTAAAGGAATTAACTGCGCTTAAAAAAGTTGTAGAAAAAGATATTGAATTATTAAAAAAGTTTACCTTGCAGGTCGCACCGATTGAGCCGTTTTTAAGTTTAAGCGATGTGTTTTCAAAACATATCAACGGAGTAAATGAGACAATTTCAAATTTAAGAAATTTGTCGAGTAGTATAAAAAACGATATTACATACTCAAATACATTAGTAATTAGAATTCAATTGGCAAAAGATGAATCGGATTTACGGTATGAACAGGCTCGCCAATATTTAAAAAAGGGAAATTTTAATGCGGCACGGGAACATATTGAATTATCAAGAATAAAAACGGATGAAGCATTACAGCTTGAAAGCAATGATGAATATTTAAAGATGACTGACGAAAGACTTTATAAACTGGGCACTGAAATAAATGATGCTGAAAATGCTGTTGTTATCCGTGATGTAAGGAATTATTTGGATGCTGCAAAAAAACATTATTTTAACGGCGAATTTCAAAGTGCAGAAGATGCTTTAATACTAGCGCGTAACAGATGGGCAGTAACTCATGTTGAATTAAATGAGGAAGTTACAAACTGGCTTAGCATTGTAAGTACTGCAGACTTTTTAAAAACGGGTAGAACAGTTCCGCTGACGGCTCCTTTATATCCGCAAATTGTTCAACTTTTAAATAATGCAACTCAACTTTATACTGCAGCCGCTAAGAAAATAAATTCAGCGGAAAGAGAAACTGCATTGCAGAATTTAAATGACGCACGAGAAAATATTAAACAAGTGCTTTTAGTTTATCCTTTTAATGAAACTGCAGGTCAATTAAATTTAAAGATAGATAAACTTCTTGACCCTAAAAATTTTAATACACAGTTTAGTAGAAAACTTGTTACAATTAAACAGGAATATAAAATTAATTCACAGCGTTCATATAGCGACTTATTGGATTTATACAGTATTGATAAAAGATTCCCGGGCATTGCGGCATTAAAAGATGAAATAGAAATTTATCTTGGAATAAAAATGCCGCCGCCCGACTTTAAGGCAATTGCAGAATCTAAACAACTTACCGAATCTGCAAGGAAAATATTCGCCTCCAGAAATACGTTTGACTTTCCTCTTGCTGTTCAACAATTAGACAGGGCAATTAAATTGAATATAGAAAATATAGAAGCCGTTAGATTAAAAGACGAAATTCAGATGAATATGGGCGGAGGTTCCGTAATTGTATTGTCCGCGGCAAATGAAGCAAAATACCGGCAAGCTGTTTCTGAAATGATAAAAGGAAATAAAATAATTGCTGCCGCATTAGTAGAACAACTTATGCAGGATAAGAATGCAAAAAACTCCGCAAAAGTACGGGAATTAAAAAAGAGGATTGACGCACAATTATGATTAACTATAATAAAAATTTAAAACCGATTTTTCTTTTTTTATTTTGCTTGATTTTATTCTGCGGCTATTCACAAGACTTTTATTGGGAAACTCCTGAGGCTTTGAGTAAACGCAATGGACAATTTTTGCAATCTGCATCGAACGGAAATATTTCTGCTGCAATATGGGAAGAAGCCGTTAAAAAGAATGAAAGCGAAGGAAATATTTTTATTTCAATGGCGGTACATATAAATGGGGATTGGAATGTGTATGAACGCATATCAGAACCTATTGCTTATGCGGCACGTATTCCGTCCATAGCTTCAATTGCTGTCGGAAACGATAATACTATTTTGGCGGCATATATAAAAAATAGAAATACAATTATAATTTTAAAAAGTATCGACGGCGGACAAACTTTTGAAAAAAAAGAAATAATTTCTGAAATGTATGATTTACTATCCCCATATATTTCGGTTTTATCAAACGGTTCTTATATGTTATGTATTTCGCATGGAGCCGGAGAAAATTTTTCTCTTTATTATTCTTTGTCAAAAGACGGTATTGAGTGGACGGACTTTATTGAATTTAATACCGCTAAAAAAAAGCCGCGAAGTTTTTTGCCCGTGCATACGGCTGCGGGAAATACTGATGTAATAGTTTTTCAATTACTTGATTCTATAAACGATAAAATGCTTTATAAATTGTATTCTTCATATTCTCCGGATGGAGGGAAGTCTTGGTCTGTTCCCGTAAATATAACGGGAGAAGATAGTTTTCAAAATCAACGGCCGCATATTCTTTACATAGAGGAAGCTAAAAAAATATATGCGGTATGGGAACGCTCTTCGCATCGCAGCAGCAGAAGTACTGTTGTATTTGCAGAGTTAAATACCGTTGGAGAACGTGTCTCGGAAATTAAAGAGCTGTCAACACAGAGAGGTTCGGTATTTACACCGAAAATTATATTGTATAAGGGAAGCCCTGTAGTAGTTTGGACGGAAGAATATGAAAAAAAAAGTGCTCTGTATATTGCGATAAAGAATAATTTGCAATGGAGAGTAAATACTGTCCGCCGAATTAACGGCAATCTGCTTTTTGCGCAGCCTTTTGCTTTAAACGATTCTTTGCAATTACTGTGGCAGGAGGGTTTGGGGACTCAAAATATTATGCGCGTGCAGCCTGATTTTCACACGTTAAAACCGGAATTGTTTCCTGTTGATTTTGATGCAAAAACAGCAACAGGAAAGAAAAAACTTTCTGTGCATATAAGGTTTCCTTATGATTCTTCCGGAATTGCCGGTTATGCTTACGAATGGTCTAAGAATAGCCCTCCCGAATTTATAGAACCCATAATTACAAAACTAAAAACGGAATCTAAACTTACGTATGAACCTGAAGAAGACGGCGTGTGGTATTTGGGTGTGAGAATTTGCGATTATGCAGGTAACTGGTCGGAGATGAGTTTTGTCGCATGTGAACGCGATACAACGCCGCCTATGCCGCCTGAATTTGATTTATTGATGCCGGATAAATACGGCTTTTTAAATTCCAATACTTTTGAAATTAGATGGTCTAAACCAGAAACCGATATTGAAGGTAAGTCCGAATTAATAAAAGGATATATAAAGAATGTTCAATATGTTGAAGATATTAAAAACTATAAAAATCTTTTAAAAGATGCCGGCGCAAATATTTTAACCGATGATATTATTCAGGCTGTATTGTATGACAAATTTCAATTAAAATTAAATTCATCAAAATTAAATGGAGTATCTGAAAAACAGCGAATAGAAAATTACGACAATGGCATATATGCACTTCTTGTTGCGGCAGTCGATGTTGCCGGAAATATAAGTAAGCCCGCTGTAAAGTTTTTCGCATTAAATAAATACATACCATATACCCTTGTTTCAAATATTGAATCAAGACAGGCAAAAAACGGAATTGTTTCAATTTCAATAGTCGGTAAAGGATTTACCGCTGACGGGTTTATTGAAAAGATTTATATTGATGCTGACGGGGAGGCTCCATATGATTTAATATTTGATAAAAACGATTTTACTGTTGTAAATGATAAACTGATTTCAAATATTAAAATTGATGATTTAAATATGGGCAAATATTATGTCGGATTACTTCATTCCGCCAGAGGTCTATATTTTGCAAAAGAAAGTATTTTTGTAGATGATATAGGAAATGTGAAATTTGGAAATTATAGTAATAATTATAAATATAATTGGGAGCTAACGGAACCGTCAAAAACTATTTTCTATAGCTCTACCATTATTGTAGTTCTTATCATTATATTATTTATATTAGTGTTTTCAAGCGTTCAAATTATCAAATCTTTACGGGAAGCGGTTGAAATTAAAAAAAATGCTTATGCTTTATTAACCGGAGGTGTTATGTCAATCGAAAAAAGAAAACAAGCGGCAAATTTAAAAATACGCGGCGGCGGTTTACGTACAAAGTTTGTTTTATTTAGTGTAACTTTGGTTATAGCTATAATTTTAGCATTAACAATACCGATTACCGCAATACTTTCTAATCGAGAAAAGATTCTTTTAGCTGAAAGTTTGTTTTCAAGGACAAATGTTTTACTTGAAAGTTTAAGTTTAAGTGCAAAAGCATATCTTCCTACAAAAAACTTATTGGAATTGGAACTTTTGCCTAAGCAAATCTCTGCTTTAAATGAAGCTGACTTTATAACCATTACCGGAAATCATATTAATAATGAAAAAGAGGGATATAATTTTGTTTGGACAACAAATGACGATGATTTATCCAGTAAAATAGACGAAAATGAATTTGTAACAGCTGAATTCGAAATCAATTCATATGAATTTGCTGTGGTTGCAGAAAGGGTTGATTTGCTTGATAAAGAAGCAAAAGAAAAAGTCGGTAAACTTGCAGCACAGATTGACTCTTTAACAAAAGATATTATGGAAATTGCATTACATACCGACAAAAAATCAGTTGAACATAGAAACGAAATTCAGATGGTAATACGTCAAATGGAAGAAAAATTAAATTATGAATTAACTAATTTAAGTGCAAAGGGAATGGGGTCTTATCCCGAATTTAATCCGAAAGAATTTTCCGAAACCGTAACAAAATATTTATTTTATAAACCGGTTTTATACAGAGAAGCCGGAAATAATGAAAACTTTGTACATGGCATTGTTTATATTCAAATTTCAACGGAAGATATACTTGCTAAAATTACCGAAGCCGAAAGTTCTATTATAGGTACGGTTTTTTATATTGCAGTAGCTTCTGTTGTAGTCGGCATCGGCGGATCATTGATACTGGCTTCTATTATTGTTTCGCCTATAAAAAAATTGATAGCTCATATTGCAGTAATCACTTCTACGGAAGATAAAGAAACTCTTGCCGATAAAAACATTAAAATAAAATCTAAAGATGAAATAGGAATCTTAGGTGCTACAATAAATGATATGACAAACAGTATTGCAGAAGCCGCTGCGACATCAAAAGACTTAACAATAGGTAAAGAAATTCAAAAAATGTTTTTGCCTCTTAATAGCGATTCCAGCGGAAAAAAATTAACATGCGCAGAATTTGCAAATGATAATGTGGAATTTTTCGGTTATTATGAGGGAGCCCGAAGTGTATCGGGAGATTATTTTAATTATATACAACTTGATGACCGGTATTATGCAATTATAAAATGCGACGTTGCAGGTAAAGGAGTTCCCGCAGCTCTTATCATGGTTGAAGTTGCTACTTTATTTTTGGATTATTTTCAAGATTGGCAATTTAAAACTCACGGATTAAAAATAAATTATCTTGTTTCACGCATAAATGATTTAATTGAATCCAGAAGTTTTAAAGGACGATTTGCAGCTTTTACACTTTGTATTTTAGATTCAATTTCGGGAGAAGTTCATTTTTGTAATGCAGGCGATAATATCATCAATATATATGATGCCGCTTCAAAAAAAATGAAAGAAATTGTTTTAGCCGAAGTTTCAGCAGCAGGAGTTTTTCCTACATCTATGATTGATATGAAAGGCGGCTTTAAAGTTGAAACTATAAAACTAAATAAAGGCGATGTTTTGTTTCTTTACACTGACGGAATTGAAGAAGCAAAAAGATTATTTAGAAATGCAAAATTGCAGCCTATCATCTGTGCCGAACCGGGATTAAAAACCGATGAAGAACATGAAACACATACCGTAGGACAAGACGGTGAGGAGTTAGGGAAAAACCGTATATGCCAAATTATCGAAAGTATTTTTGCGAAAAGTTCATTTCAGTTAAAAAAATGGCATAATCCTATTGATGATGAAGAATTTAATTTTGATTTTACTTCATTAGACGGAAGTCTGGAAGATGCCGTTATCGGTCTAATTTCAATAGAGAAAATTTTTAGAATGTATCGCGACCCGAATGCCAATGATACAAATATGGTTAAGACTGATAAAAAAATTGATTTGTTTTTAAACAAGCACTTTAGACAATATCAAACATACTGCGCCAACCGAAAACCGGACAATAATGCCAATGAATATCTTTATTATACAAATATTCGTGAAGATCAACAGTATGATGATTTAACTATTTTAGCTATACGGAAAAAATAATAGAGGATATAATGCTGGAAGTAAAAAATCTAACAAAATATTACGGTAACAAGAAAAATAAAATCATTGCTTTTGAAAATATTTCTTTTAAATTGAAAACAGGAGCGATTACATCACTGCTCGGTTTAAACGGTGCAGGAAAAAGCAGTATAATAAATTGTATTTCAGGTTATTGCCGCCCTAATGCAGGAAATATTTTGATAGACGGCGTTTCAATTTTTGAAAATGAAATTGACGCAAAACAAAAAATCGGTATACTATATGAGCAATCTCCTCTTTACAGATATATGACTGTTTGCAGCTTTTTAACTTTCTCTGCACAAATGCACTGTGTGAGAAAAGAAAAAATTGATAAATCCGTCAATGACGTTCTGGAGTTTTGTGAACTTGAAGAGGTCAGAGATCGTTTAATTGCGGGATTATCTAAAGGATATAAGCAACGGGTAGGATTGGCGCAAGCTATTTTACATAATCCGCCTCTGGTAATTTTGGACGAACCCGTATCGGGACTTGATGCAGTACAAATGAAACTATTTGAAAAAAAGATTTTACAACTTGCAAAAGGTAAAACAATTTTAATTTCTACACATAATTTAAAGCAAGCAGCTTTAATTTGTTCAAATCATATTTTGCTGAATAAAGGTACAATAATTGCAAATGGAGATTTGCAGGAAATACGCGAAAGTATTATTGCTGTAGGTGATGAATGTGATGATAATAATATACTTGAACAAGCATTTTATTTTTTTGCCGGAGTGAATAAAAATGAATTCGGAAAAATCGTTAATGAATAATCCTATTATAGTTTTAATTAAAAAAGAATTTATTTACCATTGCAAAACTCCTGTAATCTATGGCGCTGCTTTATTTTTTGTTTTACTTTCCGGCGGCCTTTTTATCGGGAATAATATTTGGCTTTATTCCGGACAATCCGATTTTAAAAGTTTTTTTCTAAATATGCCCATCTTATTTTGTATAATAGTTCCTATTCTTACAATGAATTCTTGGGCTGATGAAAAAAAACAATTTACGGATAAATTATTATTTTCGTTGCCTATTTCAATTAGAGGCATCGTGTTAGGAAAATATTTAAGTTTAATTGCTATATGGTTTTTAATTTTATCATTGACTATGATTATTCCAATTACTGTTTTTTCATTAGGATATTTTAGTATTCCATCTTTTTTCCTTTCATGGATTTCCGTCTTTTTGTTCGGTGCGGGGGTAATTGCAATTTCTTTAGGCTGTGCAGCGATAAGCCGGCATAGTGCAGTAAATTTTTTAATTTCACTTTTAATTATTTCTTTTTTTACATTTATACATCTTTTAATGCAACATTTTGAAACCCATACTTTTATTACAGCTATTTTAAATTACTTTTCATTTACAAGACATTTTGAATCTGCAGCACGAGGAGTATTTGACTCAAGAGATTTTATATTTTATTTTATTTTAATTGGATTCGGTATTGAAGTAAACACTTTTATTTTACAAATTGAAAGGGATAAGCGATGAAAAAAATAAAGCAATCATTTTTTTATATAGAATATAAAATTCAGTTTATTCTTTTTATAATTTTATTGATTTTACTTAGTGTATGCTCATCAAAATTGTATTTTAGAATTGATACGACCAAACAAAAAGCCTATTCTCTTTCCGGCTATACGTATGAAATGCTTGATAATTTAACCGGAGCAGTTACGGTAACTTGGTTTAAGAGCGAGCACTTAGAATCTTTTTTCCCATCATTAAAATATTTAGCGGATGTAATTTATGAATATCAAAATTATTCAGGTTCTAAATTTATTTTTAATAAAAAAAATATTTCGGAATTATCTAAAGAAGCAATAAAAAAAATAGATATTATTCCCAGACAAATAAAATCGCAAAGTGCTTCGGCTGAAACTTTATATACAGTTTATTCGGGGCTTATGATAGAATATAACGGTAAAACCCGTATTATCCCATTCGTTGATGATATAGATATTCTTGAATATGATATTGCCCGCTTTATTTATGCCATGCACGATGCTTCTGCTGAAACGGAAAATGAAAAAAAAATATCAGTAATAGTTCCGCCTAATTCTCTTGAAACGGATTATCGTTATATACTCCCGTGGTTGGAATATGCCGGCATTACGGCAGAAGTTTTAACGTTGCCCATAGAAAATATTTCAGAAGACCAACCTTTATTGGTAATAGGTTCCGATTATATAGATTTTTCTACAGCGGCTGCAATAGATGTGTTTTTACAAAAACACGGCAAAGCGGTATTTTTTGTTTCCGGCAATACTGTTGATGTTAAAGGAAACTGGAAAGCCGCACCTAAGATTAAAGATTTTTTATTGGATGTACTTGCCCATAACGGATTTTATATCAATAATGATTTGATTTTAGATTCATCAAATTTTAGAATTACAATGAATTCAGTTGATAACTCAGGAATAAAAATGATTAACTATCCTTTTTGGATACAATTAAGATATGAGGGGATTGCAAAAAACAATCCGCTGTTTTCAGGAATTTTTACAGGATATAAATATTTACAAACATTTTGGCCGTCATCTCTTTCTTTTGATGAAACAAAAAAAATAGAACCTATAGCATTTACAACATCGCATTCTTTTAAAATGATGGAGAAATATGATACGGATCCTTTTAATAATCAGCTTTCTCTTTTTTCTACGGCAGAAAAAAAAGCAGAAGCTATAATTACTGAACGAATACTGCCTTCTCCTGTAATTGTTATCAGTGATGAATATATGCTGAGTACGGCAATCGATTATACAGGCTCCTCCGTTAATTTAGATTTTATGATTAATTGTATTGAACATCTTTTCGGTTTAGATGAATTGCTTGTTTTAAAAAATAAACAACATACTGCTCTGCCATTTAAGACTTTCACTGATCAAGATGAATTTAATTTTATAATTAACTCTGCAAGAATTATATCATTGATAGTACTCCCGTTTGTTATTCTATGTGCCGGCATTTACAGTTTTATTCGAGGGAGAAAACATCAATGAAAAAAAATATTTTTACAATATTAAAAAAGCGGACTAATATACTTATTTTAATAAATAGTATTTTGCTGCTATGCTTAATCATATTATATATTCCAAAAAAAAATTCGGAAATATTAAATTTTTCCTTGCTTTTAAAAAATGATATTGACTCAATAGAAGAAATTATCTTAACTGTTCCGAATAAATCAATGCCGCTAACTTTCAACGAATTAAAGTTATCAAGAAAAAATAATAACTTTGTATATAAAACGGAACGGGGCGAATATAAAATAAAAGACGGAACAGTTGAAAGACTGTTTTCAGTTTTAAGTGCAAAAAAAGATTTTATATTTATCAGCAATAATCTTAACCAACATCATAATTTGGGTTTAGATGAACATGAAGCTATTAAACTACAGCTAGTTCGGTTTGACAAAACAATTTTAAAAGAATTTATATTCGGTAAAAAAGATACACTTGGTTCGAGTATATATTTTTTACCTGATGCCCGCACGAAAGTTTTTAAAATGTATGACGATATTTCTCCGTTTTTAACTTTGCGTAAAGATTTTTGGATTGATTTGCAAATTTATAAACCATTATTTGAGCAAAATAAAATTCAATCCATAATTAAAAATAATTTGCATATTATACGTTCAAATAAAACCGAAGAGGACTTTTTAAAGTTGGAAACATTTTTAAAACAATTTTCTTGTATAGATATATTTCCTACAATGCCGATAATTTCAACCGATACTGAATACATAGATGTCATTTTAGGCAATGGGGAAAAAATTTCTTTAAGAGAAACCCCGCTTGAAAACGGTGATTATATTTTATTTGATTCAAAATTTGCGAATTCCTATATTATAAGCGGTTATACAAAGCGCAGAATCGATGAAATTATCAATAATATTTTTTAGCAATAGGTATAAAAGAGTGCTATGATTTGGTCTTATTTAAAAAAGTACCGTAAGCGTATTATTTTCGGCACAACTATAAAATTATTATTCGGCACGGTTACGGAGTTATTTTTACCTTATCTTTTAGCCGGTTTACTTGATAATGTAGTACCGGCGCGAAATATAAAAATGATTTACATTTATGGCGGCTTAATGATGCTGGCAGCTATTACATGTTGGTTGGCGAACATATTTGCAAACAGATTATCGTCATGGACATCTGCGCAGGTGATTGAAAAAATGCGGAAAGATTTATTTTCGCATATTATGTTTCTTTCTGTAAAACAAATTGATGATTTTACCGTTCCATCTCTGGAATCAAGAATTACTTCCGACACATATAATGTACATAGGTTTATTACCATAGTTCAGAGAGCAGGCGTTAGGGCACCAATGCTTTTCTTAGGCGGAATATTTTTTTGTTTTATACAAAATATAAAACTCGCCTTAATTCTTGTCATACTTTTACCGCCGATAATTTTTGTGCTATTCAGATTTTCAAAAACAAGTTTTCCGCTTTTTAAAAATGTACAGCACAAACTTGATTGTATGACGCGTATTGTACGTGAAAATATTTCAGGTATTAGAATTATAAGGGTAATGAATAGAACCGATTCAGAAAAAATTCGATTTAAAGAATCAAGCGATGAAGTTTCAAAAGCGGAAGAAAAAGCCGTATTGTTTACAGCAAAAACAAATCCTTTGATAAATTTAATTTTATATTTTGGTATTACACTAGTAATTTTAGCAGGTGCCTTTATGGTAAACAGCGGGGAAATAAGCTCAGGGATTATTATTTCATTTTTATCTTATTTTATGCAAATTACAAATTCTCTTTTAACCTTGAATAGAATATTCTTAATTTATAATAAAGCGGCATCTTCTGCTGCGAGAATTGAAAAAGTTTTAAAAACACAAAATAAAATACATAACAATGAAATTAAAACTTTTCGAGGAATAGATGAACATGCCGAAACCATAATTGAATTTAAAAATGTAAATTTTAGTTATAATTTGTACGGCGGTAAAAACACTTTAAGCGATATTTCTTTTTCAATAAAAACAGGGGAGACTATCGGAATAATAGGTGCGACGGGGTCGGGGAAAAGTACAATTTTAAAATTACTTTTAGGCTTGTATGATTCCTATTCGGGAGGGATCTATTGGCACGGTCAAAAATTGTGTCCGCCGATTATCGCCGAAATGCGTGACAAGGTTTCAGTGGTGTTTCAAAATGATTTTTTATATTCGGCTTCAATTTTAGAAAATATCACTTTTGGGGAAAAATTTTGTAACAGCAAAATTGAACAGGCTATACAAACCGCTCAAGCCGCAGATTTTATAAATAAAAAAGGCGGTCTTGCATATAAACCGGCAACTAAAGCGTCCGATTTAAGCGGTGGACAAAAGCAGCGGCTTCTTATAAGCCGTGCATTACTCCGAGAACCGGAACTATTAATTTTTGATGATGCAACTTCTGCTCTCGATTATGAAACCGATGCAAAATTTAGAAGAGCCTTAATGGAATATCTTGAAAATAAAAAAACTGCTATGATTATTGCTGCTCAGCGGATAAGCTCTATTAAAAATGCGGACAAAATTATTGTTTTACAAAACGGCAAAATAATACATTCGGGAACCCATAATCAACTTTTATCCGAATGCAGTGTGTATTCTGAAATATATAAAAACCAAATGGGGAGTTTTAATATTTAATATGGCAGTATCTAATTCAAACCCGAACACTAGACCAAAAAATCTCCGTCTTATTCTAAAACGTTTTAGGTTATTTGTTAAACCTGAAGCAATTAAAATATTTTTTGCAGTTATAACAATTTTAATTACAAATATATGTTCTTTGATGGGACCTAAATTTTCAGGAAAGGCAATAGACGCTATAGGTATGATTAAAGGAAGTGTAAACTTTAAAACTGTTTTCTATTTTATAGGTCTAATGGCTTTAACGTATTTTGCGTCCGTATTGTTTTCATATCTTACTACACGGAATATGATTAAAATTTCTCAACGTATTACATGCAAACTTAGAGAAAACACTTTTAATAAAATTATAAGTTTAAATATGAAAACTATATCAAGTTATCATTCCGGCGATTTAATTTCCCGTATTTCTTATGATATAGATACAATAAATGCTTCCCTCACAAATGACACTATACAAATTATTGCGTCATTTATTACAATCATTGGAACATTTATTTTGATGATGACAATCTCTCCGATGTTAATTCTTGTTCTTATTTTTACTATTCCCTCTTCAATTTTATTTACATTATACCGTGTTAAAAAAACTCAACCGCTTTTTGGACTACGTTCACATAAGTTGGGAGATATGAACGGTTTTGTTGAAGAAATTATTTCCGGACATAAAACGATAACTTGCTATAACGGACAGAAAAAATTTTGTGCAGATTTTGATGTTAAAAATATCGAAGCAA
Organism: uncultured Treponema sp.; assembly: GCA_938045195.1. Taxonomy (GTDB): domain Bacteria; phylum Spirochaetota; class Spirochaetia; order Treponematales; family Treponemataceae; genus Treponema_B. The sequence continues at coordinate 19,733 of CALINC010000133.1, read as the reverse complement.
GAGATTCATGGTTTAATGCGGAATATCAGGCTATTCTTAACGGGCCGTCAATAAATTTTATAAATAATCTTTCTCTTGCTTTTATAAGCATTTTCGGTTCTCTTCTATTTCTTAACGGGAAACTTTCAATCGGAATGCTTTCTTCATTTATTCTATACTCAAGAATGTTTTCGGGACCAATAAATGAGTTTGCAAATATTTTAGGAGATTTACTTTCTGCAGCATCAGCTGCAGAAAGAGTTTTTAGTTTAATCGATTATCCTAATGAGGAAGAAGATGCTTTAGATGCTATTCCTCTTAAAACGGTTGAAGGAAATATAAAATTTGAAAATGTTTCTTTCTCATACGATTCAAAGAAACCGATTATTGATAATTTAAATTTAGAAATAAAAAAAGGAAATATAGTTGCCATCGTCGGTGAAACCGGAGCCGGCAAAACTACAATTATCAATTTACTTTTGCGCTTTTATAAACCGCAAAGCGGCAAAATTTACTTGGACGGAATTCCGATCGAGAAAATTCAAAAGACCTCTTATATGAAAAAATTTGCACTTGTAATGCAGGAGCCATGGCTTTTTGAGGGAAGTTTTCGAAATAATATTTCTTATGGGAATCCTGATGCCTCTTTTGATATGATACGCAAAGCGGCTAATTTAGCAGGAATTTCGGAGTTTATATATACGCTGCCCGGCGGATATGACGCGATTATAAAAGATTCCGCAGTAAATATTTCCCAAGGGCAAAAGCAATTAGTTGCTATTGCGCGGGCAATGCTTTTAGATGCTCCTATTTTAATTCTAGATGAGGCAACTTCAAATGTTGACAGCCAAACAGAAAAAACGGTTCATAATGCTATGCAAAAATTGATGAAAAACAAAACCTCATTTATAATCGCCCATCGTCTTTCTACCATTCAAAATGCAGATATTATTCTTGTACTTGAAAACGGAAAAATCATTGAACAAGGTTCTCATAATGAACTATTGCAGTCCTCCGGAAAATATTCAAAATTATATATGAGCCAAATAACGTAGCAAAATATTACAAAATATTTAATAATTTACGTAATTTTAGCTTGACAAATATGCACTTATATAATAGAATATTCCTTAATAGGAAGTTGTATATTATTTTCGTTTTGTTGGAGTTGTTATGAATTCTATTTACGGTATTGTGCGGAATGAGCAAAAAGAACCTGTCGCGAACGCTATGGTTGCATTGTTGGATACTAATCTTCAAGTTGCATGTTCGACCGAAACGGATAGGAATGGGAAGTTCTTGCTACAAGCCAATTCTAAATTCTATCCTCATCTCCTTGTTGAAAAAGAATATGGTAAAAATTATCTCGAATATTGGGTAAATAACATCAATTTAAAAAATAATTTAGAGATAAATCCTAAAATCGGGAGACTTGAGCTTTATAAACTCGGGTTTTTCTCTTCTATGGATATGGAAGAAGTTAAATCTCTTATGATTTATTTTCGTCCCATCAGTTTGCGCCATTTTAAGGCTAATGAAAAAGTAATTGCTCCTCAAATAAAAAAAGAATCCGTAACAATTTCCATTAATGGCGAATTTTGCGAAATATTTTTAATGAAAACCATTACGGAACATACTGAAGGTGACGAGCTTCCTATAACAGCCTATGCCTTTAAAATTTCAGCTGACAATTTGGATTTTAATGGTAATAATCGGCTTGAGGTTAGCGTTACCGATGATTACGGAGAATACGGAGAATCCGTCCTATTTTTTTGATTATGATTGACCCGCATGTGCATTTGCGTGATTGGCTGTTATCGCAAAAAGAGACTATTGAACATGGAGCGGAACTTGCTGCAGAAGCCGGTTTTTCTGCGCTTTTTGATATGCCGAATACGAACCCGCCGTTAACATCTGAAGAAAATATTTTATTCCGCTTTAAACTGGCGGAACAAACCCTACAAAAAATCGGCAAAAGTATATTTTACGGTATATACGGAGGCATTACTTCTGATATTTCACAAATAGAAAAATCGGTTTCATTGTATAATGAATATTTCCCTAAAATTGTAGGATTTAAAATGTTTGCAGGGCATTCAACCGGTAATATGGGAATAACGGATAAAAAATCTCAGCAGAGTGTGTATTCTGCTTTGGCAAAATTAAATTATCGCGGTGTTCTTGCGATTCACTGTGAAAAGGATGCCCTTATACATGATTCTATTTTTAATATCAAAAAACCTGAAACGCATAGCCTCGCCCGCCCCCCAGCTGCAGAAGTTGAATCAATTAAAGATCAAATTGAACTTGCACATAAAGAACATTTTTGCGGAACCGTTCACATTTGTCATATAAGCACAGCTGAGGGGATAAAAATTGTAAACACTGCAAAAAAGAATGGTTTGAAAATTTCTTGCGGCGCAACGCCACACCACGCACTTTTAAATACGGAAGATTATGCAGAATTAGGAGTTTTTGCAAAAATGAATCCTCCGCTTCGAGATGAAGCCGACAGACAGGCTGTTTTTGATGCTTTGCTTTCAGGAGGTATTGACTGGATTGAAAGCGATCATGCTCCGCATACTTTAGAAGATAAACAAAACGGAGCTTCGGGTGTTCCCGGATTTGCAGGCTTTTTATTGCTTATTCAAAAATTGCGTGAAAGCGGATGCCCCGAAAAACGATTAGCAGAATTATGCGGCGGAAATGTAAATAAAGTTTTTTCTCTCAATTTACCCTTTACAGTCCTTTCTACAAAAAAAATAAAAAAATCTCTTCCCATTTTGCGCGCAGGATATCCTTTTGATGCCTTTGCAAATATTTCAATATAATAAATATTTTTTGCGGATAATTTTAAATTTATTTTCGTCTTCACTAATGAGTTTTAAATATTTTTCAATTTTAGATTTATTATTATCTAAAACTGAAGATAAAATATTTGTCCCCGTTAAAAGATTTAAGCCGCATAATTTATTTCCCGAATTATTTATTAGAAAATTTTTAGGATACATTTGTTTAATTTTGTGCATCATTACAATTGCCGCCTGAACCGGCAAGAATTTATTTTTATCTATGACAATAATTTGTACACCCTTACAAATTTCATTCTTATAAATTGAAAGTGCCGGCGTAAAATAAGCCGGAAGAAAAAAGACACCTGTTAAATTTAATTTGTTTAATTCTTCACTTAAAGTTTCGGCATCAATAAACGGTGCCCCGATATATCTAAACGGCATTGTAGTACCGCGTCCTACAGAAATATTTACCCCCTCAAAAATACAGATTCCCGAATAAATTAAGGCGGTTTCTGCTGTAGGAATATTGGGCGAAGGGGGTATCCACATTAAATTGAGTTCGTCAAAATAGTTTTCTCTATTCCAATTTTTCATTGGAATAATTTCAAGATTACAATTTATTTTAAATTCTTTATTGAACATTAAAGCTAATTCGCCGACAGTCATTCCATGCCGCTGTACAATCGGAAAGTATCCTACAAAAGACTTATATTCCTCATTTAAAATATTTCCCTCTACATTTATTCCGCCTATCGGATTAGGTCTATCAAAAACTATAAATGTTTTTTTATGTTTTGCACATTCTTCCATAGCGTATGCCATTGTAGAAATATATGTATAAAATCTTGCTCCAATATCTTGAATATCAAAACATAGTATATCTATATTTTTAAGCATTTCCGGCGTGGGGCGTTTTGTTTTTCCGTATAGACTGTATACGGGTAAGCCTGTTTTTTTATCTCGGGTGTTTTCAATTATTGCTCCTTCGCGCTCATTACCGCGGACACCGTGCTCAGGTGAAAATAGTGCAATCAAATTTACGTTTTTATTTAATACATTAATTGCAGAAACTCCCGATGAGTTGATTCCCGTTTGATTTGTAATAAGTCCAATTTTTTTATTTTTAAACAAGTGAATGAATTCATTTATTCTGTCTATTCCCAAAATAATTTTATTAGCGTCTTCCGTAAAAGCAGATAGAGAAAAAATAAAAATTAAAGTTATTATAATTTTTTTCATTTTTTTGCCTGTTGAATTGTTTGCAGTTTTTGATTAATGGTTATAGCAATATTTGTTTGTAAAAAATTTTTTAACCGTTCTGAATTTTCGGATTGCTTTGTAATTGTAGCCATAATAGATTTTAAATCATTATAAAATCCATTATTATTGTAAACATCAAAGTCGTTTATAAGTAATGTATAGCGTTGTTCGGCAAGTTCGATGAGCATATTGTCTACGACATCATCGCTATAATTTTTAAACGCCGAATAAATTAAAGTTGTGATAGCACCGTAATTTTTTGCAAGATAAAAATCGCCCTCATATTTCCCTCGCAATTTATTTCCGTAAAGGGCAGGCGTATTTTTTGCACTGGTAAAGATAATAACAATTAAATCTTCTTGCGGATCAATTAAAGTAAGCGTTCCAGTCCATCCGGAATGTCCGAAAGCATCGGCACTTGCGAGCTGTGAAAAATAATGCGAGTAAACTTGTGTTACACCTTGCCGTCTCCAGCCAAGTCCTGCAGCAAAATTTTCGGTGCTTGGACTTGTAAAAAAATTTAATACATGCGGATTAAATAATTTTTTTGTGCCGTATCCTCCGCCGTTTAACATAACTTGTGCAAGAACCGCAATACTTTCCGCATTGGCAAATAAACCTGCATGACCGCTCACTTGATCCATTGCACCGAATGCTTCCGGATCATGTACTATTCCATGTATCGGCAAATATTTTAATTTTTTATATTTTTTTTCGGAAGTCCGTTTTATTGCGTCTATTTCAGTTGCTGCAATATTTTTTTTCTTAAAGCCATGAGTTAGAGGTTTGTAACAAACATAATTTAGATTAAGCGGTTTATAAATATTTTCTTCAACGTATTTATCCAACGGCATGTTTGTAATTTTTTCGATAATTAAACCTAAAAGCATATAATCTATATCGGAATAAATAAATTTTGTTCCGGGCTGGTAGACTAACGGAGTTTCACAGATTAAATTAAGCGTAATTTCTTTGTTGGTGCGCTTATCATTTTTCCGTTTAAAGCGTATTTCTTTTTTTGCATAATAGCTTGCACCGGCAGGAAATCCTGCTTGATGATTTAATAAATCGCTAATTGTAATATGTTCTTTTCCGGTATATTTTGCATTTTTTGAATCTCTAAAATTAGGAAAAAATGAAATAACTTTATCATGTACTGAAATCATTTTATCTGAAACAAGTTTTTGCAATGCGAGATTTGTACTGAACATTTTAGTATTGCTTGCCAAATCGAAAAGTGTATTCGATGTAATTTTTCTTTTTATCGAAATAGGTTCACCTACATCATTCACAGTACTGATAAAGCCGTATGCGGAACTTTTTATCATCTCTCCGTTTTTTATAATTACCAGCTGAACAGATGGAAATCCATTGTCTATTTGTGCATTAAGTAAGTTGTCAAGTATATCAAATGTACGCCGGCTGAATTTTGTACGCGGATTATTTGGTTTCATAATTTCGGGGAAAGGAATTTTTATATTAAGAAAATAAACACCATCTTTATTTAAATAATCGCTTGTAGGTTCAATTTGTAATATATGTAAAAAATTATTTCCATTAACATCTGCTTCATTTATTTTAATTGCAGAATATTCCGAAGAACAAATCTTTTCCGATTCAATTTGTTTCCCATTAAGATAAATTAAAACTCTATTTATATTTTTGCTGTGGAAATAAATTACGCATTGTCCCGCATATCCTTTAAACGGAATAAAATTATTTGTTAAAATTGAGGTGTCATAATTCTTTGCTGAAAGCGGAATAGTTATATCGGTTTGAAAATCTAATGCCGTATCGTTTGTAAAAATATTATACGGCGTTTTAACAAATTCATAGTCGGCAAATTCGGGAGGCAGCGGCGGTATCGTAGATTTGCATGAGGCAATAATTATAAAAAGCGGAATAATACGTAAAATATTTTTCATACTATCTAGTTTAACATAGAATATCAAAAAAGAAAAGAAGGAGCATTCAAATAATTGACAGAGTTTTACTTTTTGTATAAACTTATTTTGTTATGAATTATATTGAATTATTAAAAACTTCTGCTGAACGAACAAATAACTGCGCGTGTATGGGGCTTGACCCTCAACTTGAATCAATCCCTAATAAAACGGGTAATTTAAAAGAAGATATATTTCTTTTTTTTAAAGAATTATTTTCTGCAATGCGGCAAAAAAAACTTTACCCTGCCGCTTTTAAACCGAATATAGGATATTACACGGCATTGGATAAACCTCGCCGAAATGATTTTTCCGGCTCGCAGACTTTAGCGGAAATTATGGATATACTTCAAAAAGATTTTGCCGGAATACCTATTATTTTGGATTCAAAGCGCGGCGATATAGCCCGCTCAAGTTTAAATTATGCGATAGAAGCCTTTGACGGTTGGCATGCAGATGCCGTTACAATCAGTCCGTATATGGGAAGCGACTCCATTTTACCGTTTATCTCGGAAAAATATATTAAGCATGGAGCATATATCCTAAACAGAACAAGTAATCCGGGTGCTGCCGATTTACAAAATTTACAAGTGAATAATTCCGAATTTCTTTACGAAAACATTGCAAAACAAATTGTTACCTATGCGCAAAAATATCCGGGTACTGGGGCTGTCGCAGGTGCTACGGGTATGGAAGAATTAAAAGTAATTGCAAAAATTTATGCTTCAGGCGGCGAAGTGCCTTTGCTTATTCCCGGAGTCGGCTCTCAAGGAGGAAGTGCCGATGAAGTAATTTCGGTTTTAAAAGATGCCGGCTTTGATTTACGATTAATCCGCATTAACAGTTCTAGTGCTTTAACTCATCCATGGAAAAAATCGCCGCCGCCTGAAAATTATTTGGAAGTATGTTTATCTAATATTAAAGAATTGCTTGATAAAACCCGTCTAAATAATTGATGCACGGATTAAATATAAACGGCAATTATTTATCGGCTTGTATTTACATATAAAATCATTTATATATAGCCCGCTCTCCGCCTATCAGTTTAGGGCGGCTTTTTAATGCCGTAACTCTTGCGTTTCCGATTTTGTTATTTTTTAAACGGACCGGCACTTGTACAAATTTTATGTGCATACCTATTTCCGTGTCGCCTATATCTATTCCCGCTTTTGCGCTAATATGTTCTACGATAACAGCACCGGATATGCAGTTATAAGCTGCAACGGCTGCAGCACCGCCTGCATGTAAAGCCGGTATTACACTGACCTCCTCAAAGCCGTATTTTCTGCATGCTTCATCGCTTATAACCAAAGCTCGGTTGAGATGCTCACAGCACTGCACGGCAAGATATACTCCCTTTTGTTCTAAAATGTGCAATGCAGATTTTATAATAGCTTCTCCTATTTCTACATTTGAGGATTTTCCTATTATTCCTCCTGCAACTTCGCTCGTACTGCAACCGATGATAAAAACATCCCCTGTCTGCACATTTGAATTTTCTACAGCTTCAATTATTGCCGCTTTAGATTCATCTATAATTTTTTCAATTAAAAAGTCATTTGCCATATTTTTATAGTATATATGTTGTGATAAGTAATTGCAAGATAGCCGGAAATAAATAAAACATATCACAAATAAAACACAGAAACAATCAAAATTGCAAATGTTTAATTAAATTCTTTTTCTTTGTTTTAATGCGGCAGAAATGCGCCTTCATTCAAAAAGTTTAACTTTCCGTCTGTGAATACCGTCTTTTCTTGTTGAAAAAAAATAGCTTTTCTGCTATTATACCGCAATATTATTTTAAGGAGTATTAAACGGAATTTTATGGAAAACACTACAGAACCGAAAAAGAAAAAAAGCGGATTTTTTAGAACGCTTTTTCGTGGAATAAATATTTTAAGGTTAATTATAATTAACATTGTCTTTTTTTATCTATTTATTATTTTTATGGGAGTAATGGCAGTAATTCCTTCGCCGCAAAAAACACCTATAGTACGCATTGAAGAAGATTCTGTTTTAAGAATTAATCCGATCGGGATAGCGGCGGAGGCTGACGGCGATACTTTTTCGGTGCCGATTCCGGGCTTAAAGGAAAAAACTTCTGTAATTTTAATTTCCGATTTAACAAAAGCAATAAAAAACGCTGCTTATGATAGACGAATAACGTCTCTCTATTTGGATTTTTCGGAATTATCGGGACTTTCGTCAGGACACTTGGCAGAATTAGGAGAAGCTCTTTCCGAATTCAAAGCGGCTGACAAAAAGATTTATGCCTATTCCGTAAATTATGGCATATCTTCTTTTTATCTTGCCTCTTATGCGGATAGGATAGGCATAGATCCTCTGGGCGGCATCTCATTTGCAGGTTTTGCCTCCCGTCCTGTTTTCTACAAAGGTCTGGAAGAAAAATTCGGAATTAAATGGAATGTACTGCAAGCAGGCGATTATAAAGGTATGGCTGAAACCTATTCCCGTAACAATCTTTCAGAAAACGTCCGTTCCAACTTAAAAACCATGTATGATGATTTATGGAATAAATATGTTTCCGACATTGCCGCCAATCTAAATATATCGCCCGAAATAATTAAAAATTTTGCAGAAAAAAATAACGCCGTCATCAAAAAATATTCGGGAGACATTGCAAATGCAGCATTAAAAGAAGGGCTTGTTACCGATGTTGGTTCCGTAGATGAATTTGCTGTGAAGATAGGTTTTGCCGATGATAAAACTTTTATGCAGCAAGTAAATACAATCAGCTATGAAAACTATAATTTAAATTATAAAGAAAATGTTTCACAAAATTCGGTAGCAGTTATTCATCTCGATGGAGCCATTACAAGTTCTGCCGTAACAACTCAAGAAGCTGCCGTAAGTTCACAGTTAATTGAATTGTTTGATATTGCACAATCCGACCCATCGGTAAAAGCTATTGTTCTCCGCATAAATTCCGGGGGAGGAGAAGTTTTTGCTTCTGAAGAAATACGCCGTGCCGTCGAAAGAGCCAAAAATGCGGGCTTGCCTGTCGTCGTTTCTATGGGGTCGGTTGCTGCTTCGGGAGCATATTGGATTTCCTCTTCGGCTGATTATATTTTTGCAAGCCCTTATACAATCACCGGTTCAATAGGAGTATTGGGAACAAACCCATCGTTCCAAGCCGCATTAAAAACTTATTTGGGCATAACGGGAGATTTGGTATATGCCGGACAAAAACCTAATAATTCAGTTCTTGAAGACCCGTCTGAGGAAGAATTGGAAAGTCTAAAAATGGAAATTATACATATCTATAAAACTTTTATAGAAAAAGTTTCTGCAGGCAGAAATCTTCCATTTGAAACCGTAGCCGACTTAGCCGGCGGAAAAGTGTATTCGGGGTATCAAGCTCTAAAGTTGAAACTTGTAGACGAAATCGGTTCCTTTAATGATGCCGCAGCCTATGCTGCAAAACTTGCGAATATATCCGGTAATTTTTCGGTAAAACCCATAAAAAAACCGCTGACACTTACTCAAGAATTTATAAAAAATATGATAAACGAAATAAATTATTCTGCGGCAGCTCAATTGAATTTTGCCGATTTATATGCCTCTTTGGAATTCTTAAAATTAAATTCTAAAAAAGGAATTTATGTATATATGCCCGAACGTCTTGTTTGGGAAAAATAAGGAGTGCATACATGGCGTTAAACTGCGGCATTGTCGGCTTACCTAATGTCGGCAAATCAACTATTTTTTCAGCATTAACAAATGCTCCTGCGGAAGCGGCGAATTATCCGTTTTGTACGATCAACCCGAATGTAGGCATTGTCAATTTGCCCGATATGCGGTTAAAAAAACTGGCGGAACATTTTAACCCGAAACGAGTTATTCCTGCTGCTGTTGAATTTGTAGATATTGCCGGACTGGTAAAAGGAGCTTCTCAAGGTGAGGGATTGGGCAATCAATTTTTGTCGCATATACGTGAAGTCAGCGTTATCGCACATGTAGTCCGTTGTTTTGATAATGACGATATAGTTCATGTTGCAGGAAAAATTGACCCTGCTGCAGATATTGAAACCATTAACATTGAACTTGCACTTGCAGATTTGGCAAGTTTGGATAAACGGGCAGAGCGTGCCGAAAAAGCAACTAGAATGGGTAAAGAAGCGCAAAAGGAAGCCGCCGTTGTAATAAGAGCTATTGAAAAAATTCGTCCGTTTTTGCAGGAGGGAAAAGGTGCCCGCCTCGCCGATTTAACCGATGATGAAAAAGCCGCAATATACGATACGCATTTAATTACGATGAAGCCTCAAATGTATGTTTGTAATGTTGATGAAGCCGTTCCGGCAGGCGGAAATAAATATGTAGAAGCCGTTAAAAAAATAGCAGAAGCGGAGGGGGCAGACGCTGTTGTAATATGCGGCAAATTTGAAGCAGAACTTTCAGATTTGGAAAGTGAAGAAGAGCGGTCGGCTTTTTTAAAAGAAGCAGGCTTGAAAGAATCGGGACTTGCTCAGTTGGCGAGAGCCGCTTATAATTTAATCGGTCTTAGGACGTTTTTTACCGCAGGCGAAGATGAATGCCGCGCTTGGACAATTCATGCAGGCGATACTGCTCCTAAAGCCGCCGGAGTAATTCACACGGATTTTGAACGCGGCTTTATAAAAGCTGAAGTTTACAGCTTTGCCGATTTTGAAAAATACGGTACCGAACAAAAAATAAAAGAAGCCGGACGGTATCGCCAAGAGGGCAAGACCTACATAGTCCAAGACGGAGATGTGATGTTTTTTAAATTTAATGTATAGCGGAATAATAAACGGGGCATAACCTCGTAATTACTTTGTTTCTGCTTTCCATATTCCCAGCCATTCACCATCCGGTTTTGTATCGCAAAGAGCGGCACATTTTTTTGCATAGTTCATAGCTGCGGGGTCTTCATTTTGAGTTTGCTCAAAAATTAAAAGTGCTTTTTTAAAGTTGCCTGCATAAAATTCTTGTAAGCCCTCTCCAAAGGATTGCAAGAGACTGCTTTTTTCGGTATATGTTTGTTCGTCCATAATTTCGTAAACCGTTACCGGTTCATTTTTGCCGACAACCGCGGCGCGGGCAAGCTCCCGGAATTTTAGATTGGTACCGCCTTTTTCCGCCGCTTTTTTTGCAGATTCCGAACACATCGTATATGTCCCGAATTGCTTATTTAAGCCCTCAAGCCGCGCAGCAAGATTTACTGCGTCGCCGAGCATTGTGTAATCAAAGCGGTTAGTTGAACCCATATTCCCCACAATAGCAACCCCCGTATTTAATCCTATACGCATTTTAAAGGGTTTCCCGCCTGTCTGTTTTTCAAGTTCGGGCCGCATTTCTTCGAGTTTTTTTTGGCAAGTATATGCCGCTTCAAGTGCCATCCGTGCATGGTTTTGAATCGGTGCCGGCGCATTCCAAAAAGCAATAATAGCGTCTCCCTCGTATTTGTCGATTGTACCGCCCGAGTCCAAAATAATGGAACTCATTGCCGAAAGATAATAATTTAAAAGTTCTGTGAGAGCTTCGGGATTCAAACTTTCCGAAATTGAAGTAAACCCCTGCAGATCCGAAAAAAACATCGTTAATTCTTTCCGTTCGCCTCCAAGTTTTAACTGCTCAGGATTAGCTATTAACTGTTCAATTACAACGGGACTTAAATATTGCTTAAAAGCATTTTTTAAGTACCGCTTTTGTTTCCCCTCAGACATATAACTTACTGCAAGAGAAACAACATAAGCCGAAATCATGGCAAAAAGTACGGATGCAACGGGAATAATTATGCCGGCTGCAAATAATATATATGAAAGCACAAGATATACCGAGATTAAAACAGCAATACTAAAAGCAAGAACAAAAAACGATAGCCGCCGCTTTTTTATTTTTCCTGCCGAAATGCTTGGAAGAATTGAAAGAATAATACAGGCAAACAGAATGACCATGTTTATTCCCTTGGGCGTATATATAAGTTTGTCGTTAGATAAAATATTATCCAGCAGTGTTATGTGAACACCTACTCCCGGATATGCAGCTGAAATAGGCGTTCTGCATATATCAAAAAGACCCGAAGCATACAGCCCGAAAAAAACATACATATCTTTAAAGTCTTCAAGAGAAAAATCGGCTTCTTTTCCGTCTTTTATATCTTGCGCCGCTTTTAAAATATCGCCTGCACTGTACGGGACATAGTCATCTATACTTTTTTTAAAACGTAAATTTATTATACGCGGAATATCTTTGTTTAACGTTCCGTCAGCCGATAAAAAGGCGGCAGTTCCCAAGGTTGGGATGCTATAACCGTTCCAATTATAAAAAAGCCTTGCGCGCCGGATTGTTCCGTCAGAGTCGGGCAGACTATTTACATTGCCGAGAGCGGCTGCCGTTCTGCATAAACCGTCAATAGGGAACAAAGCCGGAAACTCGGAATCGTTTTTTATACCGCTCTGATTTTTTTGCGGAAGCGGTGCCGCCATGTTCCAAGAAGGTGCTGTTCCCTGCACAGCATCAAAGAAAACAGTTTGCACAACATTCCCGCTGTTTGCACACGAAGCGATAAAGCGGTTATCGTCATCATTGCCGTAAGACGAGGGTTCCGTAAAAAGCATATCGAAAGCAACAGCCTTTGCTCCGCATTCCGAGAAAAAATCTACAAGTTCCGAATATGCTTCCCGTTTCCATGGCCATTGCCAACCCCGCTCTTCCGCTGCATAAGATAAACTTTTTTGATCGACCAAAATTAACACAATCTCTTCCGACGGAGAGAAATACGAAGCTGTTCTATTCATTCTATCATCATAGAAAAAATATTCGGCTTTTTCAAAAAAGTTTAAATATGAAAACAGCAGCAAAACGGCAAAAACGGGAAGTGCTATAAAAAAAATTCTATATGTTTTATTTTTCATAAACGGTATATTTTTAATGCTAATCGGCTTTGCTATTGTTATATCTAACTATTCTCACTTCTCTGTTATAATTGCCCGAAAGTTTTGCCGCCGTTTTTTCAACTTTGCGGATTCTGGAGTCGGCTGAAGGATGCGTTTTTCCGAAGCCGCGTTTGTCGTTCTTTTGCCGCTGGTGCATAAGTTTAAGCATTTCGCACATTCCGGCAGGGTCATAGCCTGCTTTTGCCATAAGCTGAACCGCAAATTTATCGGCTTCATATTCTTGAGTTTTAGAATAACCGGAATCTACCATTGTTGTTATTATAGCCTTTGAGGCTTCCTGTAAAAATTTCATATCGGCAGCGGTGTCTTTACCGAAAGTAGCGTTACCGGTACTTTCAATTGCGGCATTTGTAAAGCGGTTTGCCTTAATTGCTTTTATGCCGTGCTTTAATTGAATATGCCCCAGCTCATGAGCAAGTACGCCTGCAATTGCTTCTTCAGAGTCTGCGCAGTTAAGAAGTCCGCGTGTTACTAAAATATGCCCGCCTGAGCTTGCAAAAGCATTTATTTCATCGGTATCTAAAATTGCAACATGATAGCCATTATAAATTTCGGGAACTTCGGAGTTGATGACAAGAGTCATACAAATCAAATTAAGATATTTTTCGAGCTTCTTATCATCATAAAGTTTGTAATTATTCAAAATAATTGCGGCAACTTCTCTGCCGATATAATATTCTTCTTTGGTTTCGATAGGCTCCGCTGCTTTTGCAATGGGAGCGGCAGTATCAATTAAATTTTTTGTAAATGCCGCCGGGTCGTTTAAACTTTGGAATAATGCACAAGAAAGAACGGCAAACGATATAGCCGTAAAAGTTAAAAACAATAAGAATCTTTTTTTCATTATTCACCATCCTTTAAATTTCCCGTTTGAATAAAATTTTGTAATTCATTCGGTTGAGTTTTTATTCTCTCAACTTTTTCTACGGCATTATAATTTTTACCGTCGCTTTTAAATTCGGTTCCGGTGCCTTCCGTTAAACCTTTTCCTGCAAGAGAAAGCTCGTTTGCATTTGCCGAAGCCTTATCGGAATACGCATCTTTTATCTTCTTTTTTGTTAAATTGGCGGCGGGTACCCAGCCGGAAACTGAAGAATTGGAAACGAGTGAAACTTTAAGCCATTTTCCGTTTTCTTCTAAGACATAGACGGCATCGCCGTATTTTGCACGCGCAACCGTCTTGCCGAAAAAGCCTGTGCTGTTTTTCAGTTCAACCTCTTTTATGTTTACATACATTTTCTTTGACGAGGTTTGCGCAAATACGGCAGTTACCAATAGGAAAAAGAAGCACAACGTAAATAAGAGTTTTTTCATAAACACCTCCCATGAATTATTTTGTTATTTCGCTTTTTTTCATTACGATATTCTATCATTATTTTTTCAAAAATATCGGCACTTGTAGGCGGCGTATAGGTTATGGCATTTGCTCCCGCTTCTATGGTTTTTAAAACGGTTTCATCTGTAGGACCGCCTGTAGCAATAATCGGAAATTCTTTACCGATTATTGTTCGCAATTTTTTTACAATTTGCGGGGTTTCAGCCCCGCCGGAAACATTAAGTATTTTTACACCTGCTTTTATTTTTCCCAAAACCTCGTCATATTCCGAAACAACGGTAGATATTATAGGAATGTCTATTTCTTTTGACATTTGTTTTATGACGGAAGCTGCCATAGGAACATTTACTACAACCCCGTAAGCGCCTAATAATTCGGCTTGCAGTGCAATATGAATTGAACGGTTTCCTGTTGTGATACCGCCGCCTACTCCTACGAAGACGGGAACAGGGGCAACTTCAATTATTGCCTGCGTAATCGAAAGCTGTGGAGTAAAAGGATATACCGCTATAATCGAATTGGCATTGGAATTTTTTATTACAGCAATATCCGTTGAAAACAACAACGACTTGATACGGCGGTTTAAAACCATTATTCCGCTTGCTTGATAAATAGTTTCGGGAACCGGTACGGCTTTTTGTCTGAGTTCGGAAAAAACTTCAGGAACAAATTTACCTTTTTCATCTTTCATAATTATATTCTACAATGTTCTTTATGAATTGTCAATGATTATTTTAAAGTTATCACGGTGCAGGCGAGCCGGCAGTATAAAAACATTATAGGGAACCTCTAAAAACCTCAGTTCTTAGAAGGTCAGCTTTGCTGATGGGGCATTTGTAAAAAATCTAACAAAGTTTTTTGCAGATTCCCTATACATAAAAAGAAAATCTCTTTTTTTCCTTTTAATTTCAATATACCGCAATAAGCCGTCATATTAAAAAAATGAGATTCTCATTTTTTTATGCGTCTAAAAAATATTAAAACTCCAATATTGTATAATAATATATATAAAAATATTTGGTACGATTTTTGCTTATTATGCAACGTCAAATTAAAGATTATTTAACAATAAGGAAGGAGTATAGTATGAATTCACTAAGCGGTGAAGTAATTGTAGCAAAGTTCAAAACGGCAAAAACACAGGAGGAATGCAATAAACTGCAAATGGAACTTTTTACATTTATTTATTTAAATTTAGAAAGATTGGGTATTTATATCCGTGATGAAGATGAAAGGAATGACTTTCTTATGGAATTTTATAAAACAATTCCAAAAATGTTTGCTACGTATAATCCTGCGCTGTCAAGTTTTACTACGTATTTAATTACCAAATTAAAATACGGTATAATTTCATTTAGAGGAAAATTGGCTAAATCTATGCTAAAAGAAGAAGTTGTAACAGGCGAAGAAGCAAACAGAATTTGTACAACAATCGAAGATTTGGAAAATGAAGGTGCCTATAATTTTTATGTCGGCGACTCTGGGATTTCTTATAAAAAAGATGCAGATACAAAAAATATGAATACGGTTTTTACATGGCCGTCATATTTTGATATGCCTATAAAACATCGCCGGATTTTTTTGCTTGCCTGTAAATCGTGTTTATTTCTCGATGATAAAATGATTGAAAAAATAGCAAAAGAATTAAATATGCCTGTTCAAGTTTTATTTAATGTAATACACACATTAAGAGAATCATGTAAACATAGAAGCGATTCTATAGACGCGCTAATATGTAAAAGAAATAAATATTATATAAATAAGAAAATATATAAAACCCTTTTGGAGGCAAATAAACAAGCAAACGCTTCTTATTCAAAAGAAGAAAAATCTTATTCCATAAATGCGCGATTATTTTATAAAACAAAAGAAGCAAATAGAAGACAAATAAAAAGTCCCAGCAGCGAAACTATCGGAAAGTATTTACATGTACACCGCGGAACGGTAGATAAAAATATATCCGATACCTTTAAAAAATGGTATACGCAACCCGATAATAAACAATTCCGCACGGCAATATAATCAGAGAATCTCGAAGAGCTTCGGCTTTTCGAGCATCCTCTTTGATTCTAACTTAAACCGATGATGTCCCTTAATGATAAAATATGTATGATACAGCGGCGTTTGCCGATTAGGCAAACTCGCTAGATAAACAAAGCTGTAGCGTTTGTGCCGAACTGTTTATCATACCCTTATAAAAAACCTCTTGACAAAAAAAAATCAATTGTGTATTTTAAATAAAATGAATGAACCTCCTCCGCAATGGTTAAATATTTTAGTTCTTATTTTTTTACTCGTTTTATCAATGATGTTCTCATCGGGCGAAACAGCGTACCTATCCGTAAATAAATTAAAAATAAAATATTTACGCGAAAAGAAAAATAGGCAGGCGGCGCGGGTAGAGAAAATTTTGCAAAACAAACAACGGTTTTTAACTTCGTCCCTTATAGGAAACAGCATAGTAAATATTTTGATTTCGGTCCTTCTAACTGCGGTTATGGTAGAACTTGTAGGAACGCCTGGGCTTGGAATAGCCGTGCCGATAGCAACAATCGCAATTTTAATTTTCGGAGAAATTCTGCCTAAATCGGCAGCACTGGTTTTTTCGGAACCCATTGCTCTAAAATTTTCAAGTTTTACTGCGGCTCTTATGATAATACTATCGCCTGCCGTTACTGTGCTTTCAGGTTTTACTTCCCTTGTTTTAAAGCTCTTCGGTATAAAACCCGAAGAAACTGAAGAAGTTTTGACCGATGCCGATTTAAAAGATTTTTTTGATGTAAGTGAAGAACATGGAAGTCTCCGTTCCGAAGAACGCGATGTTTTGGAAAAAATTTTAGACTATGGCGATACAAGTGTAAAAAATATTATGACCCCGCGAACGGATATTGTCGCAATTAAAACTGACGCAAGCCTTGAAGAAATTATCGAGTTGTCGCAATCTTCACGGTTTTCGCGTTTTCCCGTTTATGAAAATGCTATAGATGAAATTTGCGGTATCTTCTACATAAAAGACTGCCTGTTTGCGGAAGAATATTCACTATTTGATAAGGAAGAAAGTGAGGGAAAAGATACGCCATTTGATATAAAAAAATATTTGCGCAAGCCTGTATTTGTTTTTGAAAATACGGAGCTTTCCAAGTTGCAGGAAATTTTTAAAAAAGAAAAACAGAATATGGTTGTTGTAATTGACGAGTACGGCGGCACCTTGGGGCTTGCAACCGTAGAAGATTTAAATGAAGAAATTTTTGGAAACATTGCAGACGAATATGATACCGATGAAGCCGCCTTAGATGATATAAATTTAAAGGGCGGCAGCGCAGAGGAGTCTTCCGTTCACATTATTTCGGGAAATGTTCAGCTTACCGACTTAAATGAAGAATTAGGAACCTCGTTCACTTCTGAATATTATGACACAATAGGCGGACTCGTAATGGAAAAACACGGCGATGTTCCTAAAGAAGGCTTTTCAATTCAAATTGAAAATTATATATTCACTGTTATTAAAACCGAAGGAAATAGAATTGCAGAATTAAGCCTTACTCTTTGCGGAGATGAAGAATGAATTTAATTTTAATAAGTATTGAGTTTCTATTTTTACTTTTTTGTGCAGCTTTTTTCTCCGGTACCGAAACCGGCATAACTGCAATTACACGAAGCCAATATAAAGCAATAAAAAAAAACAAAACAAAAACAAATAAACGCATTGCCTTTTTAATAGAAAAAAAAGATGAAATTGTAAGCGCAACTCTTATAGGAACAAATTTTGTAAACACCCTCTCCGCAAGTCTTGTAACGGCTTTTGTTTTAACTAACTATGGACAAAAGGCAATTCCGATTGCAACTGCAATTACGACAATTTTAATTATTATCTTTGCAGAAATTATTCCTAAAGCATTTGCGACAAAAAAGCCTGTGGAGCTTACAAAAGCAGCTTCCCGTATTTTATGCGGAACACGGCTTATATTAAAACCGGTAGTGCTTATTTTTTCTTTTATGTCTCAATTTATAATTAAGGCATTTTCAAAAAATAAGCAAAACATTCCTTCTTCTCTTTCGGAAGATTATTTAAAGACGTTAATTGATATAAGTTTAGCCGACGGAGCTTTTCAGACTGGAGAACATACGCTTATCCGCAGAACTGTACAGCTGCACGAATTAAAACTGCATAGCATAATGACAAAAAAAGACGACATAATTGCTCTTGATATAAATTCTTCTATGCAGGAAATGTTTGATACATTTAAAAAAACTATGTTTTCGCGTTTGCCTATATTTGACACCGAAAAAGATAATATTATTGGAATTGTTCATTATAAAGATTTACTTTTTTTTAGAAAGAATATAAGCGAAACAAATAAAAACGTTCCATCTTCGCGGATACAAATTAAAAAAATTATCCGCCCCGCAATTTTTATTCCAAAGACGGCAAATATTTTTTCCGTATTAAAAACAATGCGAAAAAATAAAAAGAATATGGCATTTATAATTGACGAATACGGAAAAACCGCAGGGCTTATCACTATTGACGATATAAGCTCTGCAATTTTCGGCTCTATAGAAGATGAATATTCCAAATCAAAAGCAGACCCCATAAAAGGCATAAGCATAATAGACGGTTCACATATTCGTATTCCTGCCGAAATCTCCATTGTAAAATTAAACCGCCTTTTAAAAACCGATTTTCATTCCGATTATAACGGAAGTGTCGGCGGCTTAATTTTAGAAAAAGCGGAATATTTGCCGAAAGAGGGTGAAACAATAAAGATAGGAAAAATAGAATTCACCGTAGAAAAAACTGAAAACAGTAAAATCCTTACTCTCGTTGCCGACATTTCTGCCCTTATATTCGGGTAAGTTTTACAAAGGTATGGAGTTGTTTAAAAACTGTAAGCCTGTCAGCATTGCTGATGAGGCATCTTTATTCCGAAAGAAGCGAAGCAAATCTGATAAAGGTTTTTATATATGCCGTATATCAGTATATCTACAAGATTTTGTTTCTTTTATCTTGGGCTTCTTTCGTCATTAATGCCTTTGAATGCTTCTTGTAATGTCATTTTTTTTCATGCGTAAGCCCTACGCTCTGCCGCAGACTCATTGACAAATAAGGTAATTTTACTATACTATAATGCAGTATTGGATATATGTAAAATTACCTATATTTTAATAATAACACTCATACACTTGGAAGCATTAGGGATGGTGTGATAAACACTTCGGCAGGAATTCAGCCTCACTGTTTATCTTTCGAGTTTGCCTCATCGGCAAACATCGTATATTATATGTGCTTTTTCACTTCGTTGCAAAAGCACTAAAAAACATTTTTCGGGATTTTCAAATCCCTGCAAAATATTTTTTATGGGAGATGGGCTAAACAGTTCGGCACAAATGGTGCCTCTCTGTTTAGCTGGGAGTTCGCCTAACCGGCAAACATCGCATATTGTATGCAGTTTTGCAAAATGCAAAACTGCTTGAAAAA
>CALINC010000132.1 GCA_938045195.1 uncultured Treponema sp. | reverse complement strand
TACCCTTCGTTACGACGCAGAGCGTCGGGGTATTAAACCCTCCGCACGAATAAAATATAAGGAGGCTCTCTAAAAACTGAAGTTTTTAGAAGTGTCCTTTAGAATTGGAAACGTACGGCTTATGGAAAATTTTGATATTGTCCGTCCCGAAGAACAAGCAGGTGATGATAAAGACAGGGCGTTGCGTCCTAAATTATTGGCTGAGTTTCAGGGGCAGACCAAGGCAAAGGAAAACCTCTCAATTTTTATAAAGGCGGCGCGGGAGCGCGGCGAAAGTTTGGATCATCTTTTTTTGATAGGGCCGCCCGGTTTAGGCAAAACGACGTTGGCGCAAATTACGGCAAACGAACTCGGTGTTGACTTCAAAGTTACCGGTGCGCCTGCTTTGGATAAGCCGAAAGATCTTGCAGGCATTCTTACAACGTTAACCGAACGGAGTGTTTTCTTTATCGATGAAATTCACCGCTTAAAACCGGCTATTGAAGAAATGCTTTATATTGCAATGGAAGATTACGAACTCGATTGGATAATAGGTCAGGGACCCGGTGCAAGAACCGTCCGCATCCCCATTCCGCCGTTTACGCTGATTGGGGCAACTACGCGCGCCGGTATGGTTTCAAGCCCGCTTATAAGCCGCTTCGGAATTGTACAACGTTTTGAATTTTATTCGTATGAAGAATTGGCTTCCATTATTTGCCGTTCCGCAGCGATTTTAGAAATAAAGATAAAACCCGAAGCAGCTTTCGCTTTGGCAAAATGTTCCCGCGGTACGCCCCGTGTTGCAAACCGCCTGTTGCGCCGCATGCGGGATTTTGCTCAAGTCGCCGGAAAAACGAGTATTGATGAAGCCGTCGTCTCTTCAAGTTTAAAGCAGCTGAATATCGACAAACTAGGACTTGAAACGTACGATAGACAAATTCTTAATTCTATAATTGAAAATTATTCAGGCGGTCCGGTAGGTGCCGAAACGCTTGCAATTTCAATCGGCGAGTCGCAGGATACGCTTGAAGATTATTATGAGCCGTATTTAATTCAATCGGGACTTATTCAACGTACACCGCGCGGCAGAATGGTAACAGATAAGGCATATAAACACTTAGGGTTAAAACCGCCGCTTAAAACCGGAACTGCCGTGCAAGAGGAAACTTTATTTGATTGATTCCTTTTCGGGGCGTATTCTCAATGCAACGTAGGTGCATATTTTTTGTCAAGCAGAATACTTAACCTTTTTTCTGCTTGACCGCTTTAATCCTGTGTTCCGTATTTTTTGGAAAACTACCTCGACATATAAAACATGCTTCTAAAAGCCGTTCGTGCCTTTCTCAAGCAGGCAAGGGATGCCCCCCTATATACTCCATTTTTACGATTGCCGAACTGTGTCCGTAGCTAGACGGTTTATGCCGTATCGATTAAAATAATAAGCATAATCATCAAAAGGAGTACCGTATGTTAAAACAACAAATTGTTATTCGTTTCGTTTTAGTAATTGTGTTTGCCGTAATCTGCGGAACTTATATTGCAGCGCAAGAATACGAAACCGTCGAAGATAAAATTATGGATTTTTATAAAACGAAAGAATACGAAAAAGCGCCTGAATTATTGGAGGCTTTTTTAAACGAAGACCGTCTCGACAGCGCGGCTTCATGGTATTATCCTATGGTATTCTTTTTTTCGAAGCTATTTCCGTCGGAAGAATCTTTCAATCGGTTTATGACCGTTTATGATAAAAGCGATCGCAAAAGAAAACAATTTCTTATTCCGGTTATTGGTCTAAAAGATAAGCAGTTCTTAAAACAACTGTATGAAAAAGAAAACGACACTTATTTAAAAGGTTTTATCAAGACCATTATCGATGATAAAACCGGCTATGACCCGCTAACCGCCGATATAACTAATGCAACAGAGCTTGATATCCTATGGTCTATTTTTTTTGCAACGGGTGAAGCCGCACCCATCCGGAAAATTGCTTCCGTATTAGCATGGGATGATATGTTTAAAAATAAGATTGAAGAATATGAGGGCGATATACAACAAAAAAGAGAGCTTGAAGAACTTCTTTCCTGCTTCGATATCGAATATAAAAACGGGAAACCTGCCGCTCTTATGAGCGACTGCGATATTTCCATATTAGACAAACATACGGAACACCCTGAAAACTTTAAAAAATTGATTGCAACACTGCATATAGCCGATGAAGAATTGTACCGCTCCGCTATAAAATATGCAGCCTTTTGGTCCCTTTCCGCAAATTTGAACCGGCATGAACCGGTACGCACCGAATGTATACGCATTGCCGACGATAAAACTGCCCCCGAAAGAATCGTAATGCTATTCGTTTTGGTTAAATCGACGATGTACTAAAGTTTGAAAAAAGATAAACCGCCAACAAGCCGCTCATTTCTTCCATATTATAGAAAATACAATATCGTTGAGATAATTTTTCTGTTTGCCTCAAGCTTCGTGTATGAGAATTCTAATATCTTCTACGGTTTGTGAATTTACTTGGATAAAAAAACAACATACCCTAAGCTATACCGCTAGGATATGTTGATTAAAGATTTTAAGTTACCGATTGCTATTCAATAACGGCTACTAAATCACTTGCTTTTAAAATCAAATGATCCGTTCCGTCGATTTTGATTTGAGTTCCGGCATACTTGTCGTGAATAACTTTTTGTCCGACAGAAACCTTAATTTTTTCTTTATCGTCGCCGATTGCAACAACAACGCCCTGCTGCGTTTTTTCTTGCGCAGTGTCGGGAATAATAATTCCACTTGCCGTCTTTGTTTCGACTGCATCCGGCTTTACCAAAACTCTTTCACCTAACGGTCTAACTTTCATCAAAGAACCTCCTGATAAGCAATTCATTTCGTAGAAAGAAGTTAAATTGTGCCGTTTTGGCACAGTTTTTTGATTCTTTTTGCGGACTGTGTCATTTCTGTACATTATATCCGCTTATTGTAAAATATACAAAAAAAATTGCGTAAAGGCAAGCGGTTTGCAGTTTTTTAAATGAATTTATCAAATTTTATAAACTTTCATTTAGTGGACACTTAGAGAATTTTGTAGTTTTTTTGTTAGAAGAAAATTAAAAAACGAAATTCTATAAACTTAGCACGGTTTTTGCTGATATATTATCAACAGATATTTACAATTATCTTAACCTTATACATGGGAGTGAAATATGTACAATAATAGAAAAAAACACGATGCTGAAGCCAATTCCTTGGCAACCTACCTAAAAGAAATCAATAAGATACCGCTTTTAACTCCTGAAGAGGAAATAAAATATGCCATTAAAGCAGAAAAAGGCGATGAATATGCTAAAAATATGCTAGTAAATGCAAATTTACGCTTTGTCGTCAATATTGCAAAAAAATATCAAAATCAGGGCTTACCGCTTATGGACTTAATAAGCGAGGGCAATATCGGGCTTATGAATGCTGTAGAACGTTTTGACGCTTCAAAGGGGTATAAATTTATTTCGTATGCTGTTTGGTGGATTAAACAAGCAATATTAAAAGCTATCTGCGAAAAATCCAGAATGATACGTCTCCCGCTTAACAGAGCAAATGAACTGGTACAAATTGAAAAAGCAAGAAAAGAAATTGATTTTACTGGAACTGAAACTCAAGAATTACAAGAAATTGCAGGGCTTTTGAATATGAATAAAGATATGGTACACACTATTATCAATGCCGCAAAAGATCCTGTTTCGATAGACGCTCCGATTTTTGATGAACCGGGAAGTGCAAGTGTCAACGATTTTATTCGAGACGAAACACACCAAATGCCCGAAGATTATGCTGTTGATATGAGCCTGCGTTCCGAAATAGATTCCCTTCTAAAAGGCTTGGATTCGCGTGAAGCGGAAATAATAAAGTACCGCTTCGGCTTGGACGGTCACGAACAACTTTCTTTAAAAGAAGTCGGCTTGATTTTTAATTTGACAAAAGAGAGAATTCGACAAATTGAAAAAAAAGCTTTGCAGGAGTTGAGGGTACCCGCTGAAAAACAAAAACTTTCGGCTTATGTTGCATAAATAATTTCAGCATAAAGCAAACTCGCACTATTGTATGTATTTTTTTCATTTCATTACAAAAGTGCAAATTTTATAAATCTTGGCTTTTTTCAGCCCGCAAATATAATGTTTTTTATATGCGGTAGAAAAATGGAAAAAATTTTAGTTTTAATAATTTTATTTTTATTTATACTGAGAGTTTTTAATTGCCCCGCCCCTGCTATGACGGTAACTGTAAAAATAAGTGATCTTAGAAACCGTTTCCCAAGGGGCGTACGCTCCTGTATCTATTTCAATTTCAAAAAATTCTTATGCTTTAAAATACGCAGTCTATTTTGGTTTTATGTTCAGTCTTATTTTGACTATAACGGTGAGATGTTTATAGCACAGGTGTCCAGACTGCAAACTGGAAAGAACTTGCACAATTTGCAAATTTACCTATAATATACCTCTTAGGTAAAATGCACATAAACCGGACGGAATGCTGTAATGTCAAATACGAATATTCAATCTTTACAAAACACTATTTCCTCATGGAAAGATATGAAAATCGCTCTTTCTAAAATTGCAGAGAAAGCGTACCCTTATAATATTGTAGGACTTTCAGGAGGACTTTCGGGTTTTTTGCTTGCGGAATATATATATAAAACAAAAAAAAGCATCCTTGTAGTTGTTCCAACAGAAAAAGAAGTTGAAAGTATTTGCGCCGACTTGGATTTTTCAGGGATTGAAACACTTGTTTTGCCATGGTGGGGAAGCCTAGCATATAGAGCCGTTTCGCAAACCGCTTCCGTCTTTGCTGAGCGGGCAGAAATTCTTTCACGCCTTTTGGAAACGGCACAGACAGAAACAACTGCATACGCAAAAAAAAGACCGGCAGTATTTGTAACTTGTCTGAGGGCTTTTCTCACACCCGTTCCGCCTGCCGGCTATTTACGAAAAAATAAATGCACTCTTACTATCGGCGGGAAAACGGATATTTTAAAAATTGTCGAAATACTCTCTTCATGGGGATATACGAGAGTGCCGCGGGTAAGTGTACGCGGAGAGTTTGCCCTGCGCGGTGAAGTGTTGGATGTATGTCTTGCATCAAACACCGGCTCCGAAAAAAAAGCCTACCGAATTCAATTTGATTTTGACACAATAGAAAAAATAAAAACATTTGATGTAAACAGCCAAAGTTCTCTTGATGAAATAAAGAGTGTTACTTTTTTTCCGGTTAAAGAAGTTGTTTGGGATGAGGAACGCATTGCAGTTTTAGAAAACAATTTAAAAAATTTAAAAGAATTTTCAAACGACAGTATGCGGATTATAGAAAATTTAAAAGAGCATAAAAGTTTTGAGGGTGAAGAAATTTTTTATCCGCTATGCTTTAAAAAACAGGCTTCAATTTTAGATTATTTTAATACGGAAAATACAATAACCGTTTTTTATATTGATTACGATAGGCAAAAAAATTTAGCAGAAACTTTATTGCGCGAATATATGGGGCTTTATAAAAAAACAAAAATGCAATTTGATGAGGGCGAAAAACGAAGAGCCATAATCCCCGAATATCCCGAACCTCAGCATATTTTATTTTCGTTTGAAAAATTAACGCAAAGTTATAAACAGTCAATCTTTTTTAAAACACTGCATGATTATGAAAACTCAACTCAAAGTGAAAACATATCTTTTATTACATTTAATTCGGAAGCACCAAGAAGTTTTTTCGGCAATATTGTCTATTTGCAGGAAGAACTCAGCAACCTTTTAAAAGATGATTGGCGAATCTACATTTTTGCAGAAAGCGATAATCAAGCCTTGCGTATTCAAGAAATTTTACATGAGCCTGCAATTCAAATTTTACCGTTTAACCTTTCAGCCGGTTTCGGAATTCCCGATTTAAAAATTTTGGTAATTCACGAAAATGAAATTTTCGGAAGACGAAGGAGAATTCCCAAATCGGTAAAAACTGCAAAAAGCAGCGTCATCGATGCTTTTATCGAATTAAATCCGGGTGACTATGTTGTTCACGTAAATTACGGCATCGGAAAATTCCGCGGTATTGAACGCGTAAAAATTGCAGACACCGAACGCGACTACATCAATCTTTTATATGCCAATGACGAAACCATTTTTATCCCGATTGAGCAAGCCGATATGGTTCAACGCTATATCGGAAACGAAGGCGAAGCACCTCACCTTGACATCATCGGTTCAAAGTCGTGGGAGAACCGCAAGAATAGAGTTAAGAAATCTGTGGAAGATATTGCGGCAAAGTTAATCGATTTGTATTCAAGACGGAAAGCCAGCAAAGGGTTTGCCTTTCAAAAAGACGATGAATGGCAAATTGCATTTGAAGCGGCGTTCCCCTATGAAGAAACAGAAGATCAGCTTACCTGCATTGAAGAAATAAAAGCCGATATGGAAAAACCTGTTCCTATGGATAGACTTGTTTGCGGAGATGTCGGTTACGGTAAAACCGAAGTTGCGATGCGTGCTGCGTTTAAAGCGGCAATGAGCGGAAAACAAGTTGCGTTTTTATCGCCCACTACAATTTTAACCGAACAGCATTTTGAAACGTTAAGTAAACGGTTTAAAAATTTCCCCGTAAAAATTGCACGCCTCTCAAGATTTATTTCAAAACCGGAACAAAAAAAAATTTTGGAAAAATTAAAACAGGGCGAAATAGATATCATCGTCGGAACTCACCGCATTATTCAAAAAGATGTTATCTTTAAAGACTTAGGTTTAATGGTTGTTGATGAAGAGCAACGCTTCGGTGTAAAAGATAAAGAAAAATTAAAAACACTTAAAAATAATGTAGATTGTCTTTCGCTTTCCGCAACACCGATTCCGCGCACGCTTCACATGTCGCTTTTAAAAATACGCGATATGAGCGTAATTACAACGCCGCCGCAAAACCGTAAACCTATAGAAACGGTAATTGGAGAATTCAATGCGGAAAAAGTTGCGGAAGTTATAAGGCGGGAATCCGCACGCGGCGGTCAGGTTTTCTATCTTCATAACCGTGTTGAAACTTTGGAAGATACACTTTTTATGCTGCAATCTCTTTTACCCGAAATTATGATTGAAACCGCACATGGGCAAATGGCTCCTACTGAATTGGAAGAAATTTTTGAGCGTTTTAGTTTAGGCGGTTTTCAAGTTTTAATTGCAACAACAATTATCGAAAATGGAATTGATATTCCGAATGCAAATACGATTATTATTGATAGAGCGGATATGTATGGCGTTTCACAGCTATATCAATTGCGCGGAAGGGTCGGCCGTTCCGACAAAAAAGCGTTTGCTTATCTTTTATATCCTGAAGACAGAGCTTTATCGGAAGTTGCAATGAAACGCTTACAGGTGATTTCCGACTTTACAGAATTGGGATCCGGTTTTAAAATTGCAATGAAAGATATGGAAATCCGCGGTGCAGGAAATCTTTTAGGGCGGGAACAATCGGGCGATATTTATTCGGTCGGGTTTGATTTGTATTTGCGCCTCTTGGACGAAGCGGTACAAAAATTACAAAATGGCGATTATGAACCGGCACAAGAATCCGTTATTGAGCTTGAATATTCCGGTTTTATTCCCGACTCATACATCAACATACCCGAAACTAAAATGGAAGTATACAAAAAAATTGCAGCGGTAAAAACTCAAAATGATTTGGACAGCGTATATGCCGAAATTTCAGACCGCTTCGGACCCGCCCCCGAAGAAGTTGACAGCCTGCTTGCACTTTCAGAAATTAAAATTATTTGTAATACGCTTTCAATTTCAAGTTTAAAAGAACGCAAAGCCGAAGTCCGTGTAGAGTTTGCCCGCGTTTCAAAAATTTCGGTAGATAAACTTTTGCGGATGATAAAAGAATCCGGAGGAAGAGTAATCCTCGATCCGAAAGCTCCTAACGTACTTATCTTAAAAACCGGTAAAATCGGTCTAAAAGAAAAAAGCGAATTTATCAGAGAAAAACTTGGCGGACTTATGTAAAGCTATAGTGCTAATATGTTCGTGTAAGCGTAATGGATAAGCCGCTTAGGAATAAATCCAAAGCAAAGTCTGATACGATGTTTTTAACGTTCGTCTGTAGGTATTCCATTTTTAAAATTGGAATAGGGATAGTTTTATTGATACTTATATTTACCGATGTGCTTATTTTATAAGCTGCATTTAAATCGACAATTAAAAGGTGCTTCCCCATAATATCCGGAATTTTATTTTCTTCTCTTTTTTCTTTCCCTTTAAAAATAAAATTATTTTTTTCTTTGAAATGGGTTACAACAGTTCCGTTTCCGTTTATAACGGAATATAAAAAAAATGCTCCTTTAAGCGTGAATATATCGCCGGTATATGTGTATTTCAATCCCGTACCGAATATGGTTGCTCTCAATAAAAGGTCTTTATTATAAAATTTATACGGGAATAAAAAATATAATTGATTTTCAGCTGTCATGCGTAATTTTACTTTACCGGAAGTTAATAATACGGAAACAAAAAAATAAATTGCGGAATTTTTTAGGAACAGAAAATAGAATGAACCTTTTATAAAATTTAATGTACTTACCCCTAATGCAAATTCTTCGTTGTTTTTATTTTTTATATGTAAGTAATCAAAATTAAGCGACAGTATGTGAGTATTTAATGAACAAAGTCTTTCCGTTGGTCTTATCCATTTTCCCTTTAATATCCTCCAAAGCGTTTCAGCAATATTCAAATGCGGGGAGTATGGCGACAAGTAAAAAAGGAAAAGCCCTCTTTTCTCCCAAATCGGCCGTAATTCTTTCACCTTATGATTACGATGAACCGTTGCATTATCCAACACCACAAAGGTGTTCTTGCACACTTGAAAGGAAAACGCATCAAGAAATTCGACAACTTTGTCCGCAGTAATACTATCGGTCGTTGTAAAACCCTTGTAATTATTTTTGCGGCTAATCATACCAAATATATTCATTCGTGCACTTCGCTGGGAGGCTTTGAACGTTATATCGCTTGCTTGTTTCCCTGTCGCCTGCTGCCATACTTCTTTTGCTTTGCTGACGCTCTGCCTGTCTTGTTCGATTGCTAAGCGCACCGCTTGGTCGTCTGAGCAATCCATAATTGGTTTGCGTCCACGACCGGGACGCGTTTTCAAACCTTCAATGCCTTCTGTAAAAAACCGTTTCACCCATGCATTCACCGATACAAAACTCATCTCAGTTTGTTCACCTGCTTTTACCGAAAACAGCCCTTTTCCTTGCAGAAGAACAGCACGACAGCGCATACGAAAACTATGGCTCTCTCCATTGCGAAAACCATTCTCTAGTTCTGCATACTGTTTTGGCGTTAATTCTAATTTCTTTATCTTTTCCATGATTATCATACTATAATCGAAATGATAATAGAACGGGAAGATACAAGGACTATTTTATATAAACTAATTTTGATTACTTACTTACATACAATTTTGAAAAAATGCTTTGATTGGTTCCACCCCTGCCAGCCTCTAGGCAGGTCAATCTAGCACCCGCTTCAGTGCTGACATTTGTTTTGTCACGAAAAATTGCTTCAGGTCGCCTACGGATCCCTTTTTAATGACAACTTTCGCGTCAACTTTACCGCTGCGTTGCACTCAGACAAAAACACAAATGCGGTTTAAAACAATGTTATGTGGACTGCCCTCCGGGCAGCATTTGGTAAAACAGAAAGTAGAAAACTTTATTGAGTATTGCTAAAATTTTCATATTTTTGATAAATTTAGTTGACTGTGTTATAATCAAATCTTTTGCTAGAATAATTATTTATCCAATTTTTTTATTCATGTTTTGAGAAAAGTTGATTTTATTGATTTACAGACTAGTTCTATCAATTTTTCATATTACAAAATACAAAAAAATAACCGTATAGAAAAATTTGATACAATATGCTATAATCAGAAAAGATATTTACTTTTGGAGGTTTTATTATGGAAACAGCACTTTCTAGAGTAACAGCCAAAGCTATAGCACTCCCATACGAAGACAGAGTTGAGCTACTCGCAGTTTTGGCAAAATCTATGGCTAAGCCTGTAAGCTATGTCTCAAAAAAAGAAGATAAAAATTGGTCTAAAATGCTTGACTCTTATACAGGATGTATGGAGGGACTTTGGGCAAACGAGGATCCTGTTGAATATCAACGGAGATTGCGCGAGGATAGAGTAATTGGCTGAGTGTGTTTTTGTTGATACAAACCCGTTGATTTATCTTCTTGATAATGTACAGCCATTTGTTTTACCTGTAAAAAATTTTCTTCTGAGATATAAGAATTTAAATGCGGAATTTTATACCTCGACAGTTACCGATGCTGAATTTTTTGTAAAACCGATAGAAGAAAATCAGTTGGATAAAATTGATTTGTATAAGAACTTTCTTTTAAATTTTGGTTTTCTGAAATGCTATATAAACGATGCGATTGCTGAACAAGCAGCTAAAATCCGAGCAAAATATAAAGGCGTAAAATTGGGTGATGCATTGCAGTTGGCTTCAAGTATAGAATGTGGATGCAATTATTTTCTTACAAATGATTCACATCTAAAACAAGTTATGGAAGTTAATGTTGTATACTTAGGTGATTTGTAAAAAGGAACACCTAACACCCGCTTCAACGCTGACATTTGTTTTGTCACGAAAGTTGCTTGGGCGGTCGCTGCTAGCGCAGCTCCCTTTTTTATGCAACTTTCGCGCCAACTTTGCCGCCGCTATGCGCGTCAGCAAAGGCACAAATGCAGGTTAAGCGGATGTTGAACGGACGCTGCGCGTCTGTCTAACGGGCGGCGGAGCTCCGCCTGTCGTCCGGCGCACAGCGCCGCCCGTTAGACAGACGCCTATCGGCGTGGAAAGTTTAATAAATATGACTTAAAAATTATAGTATTTGATAAAGAAGGAGAAGACCAAAAAATGCAAAAAAAAGTTGCTGCGCCGTTCTTATCCAAGAAAAAGGAATCGAGTAAATTGTTTAGTTTGAAATATAAAATAATGTTTTTTGTGGGAGGATCATTCTTGCTATTATTTGGCGTATTTCTTTCAATAGATGTAATAAGTCAACAAAAGAATAATGTTGAATCATTGGCAAAGCTGGAAGTTCAGTTATACAATGCGTATGACATGACTATAAAAAAGGAAATTGAAACTATGATTTCTCTCATAGATTCTTACGATAGCATTTATGAAAAACAAAATAAGCCAATCGTAGAAAGACAAAACGCAATAAAAGAGATTATCCGAAATATTCGATACGGTGCAGAAGGGTATTTTTGGATTGATACTTTTGATGGTATAAATGTTTTACTTCCGCCAAGTCCAGCCTCAGAAGGGAAAAGCCGAATAGATTTTAAAGACGTGAATGAATTTTATGTAGTACAACATTGCATCGAGGTTGGGAAAAAAGGGGGCGAGTTTTTTGATTTTTGGTTTCCTAAACCCGGCTCTGATACGCCTTATCCTAAGCGCGGGTATAGTTTAGCGTATGCAAAATACGAATGGGTAATTGGAACGGGTAATTACATTGATGAAATTGAAACAGAAGTAAAAGCAGAAAAAGCAGAAATGTCTTCAAATCTTGTTAAAGATATTGTAGTGCGAGTTATCGGGCTTTCAATACTTATTTTGATTATGATTGCGTTTGGCTCATTTTTAAGCATGAAAATGTTTGTTAATCCGATTATATCTGTTTCAAAAAACTTAAAAAACATTGCACAAGGCGACGGAGACCTTACCGTCCGCCTACCACTGATCGGTAACGACGAGATTACTGATTTATCGAAATATTTTAACCAAACAATAGAAAAAATTGCAGCTTCCATTCAGCAAGTCGGCGTAAATACCGGCACAATGGAAGAAATAGGCATCGAGCTTGCAAGCAACATGAGTGAAACGGCAAGTGCTGTCCGGCAAATCAGCACGAATATCGACGGTGTAAAGCAGCAAGCCCTCACCCAATCTGCCAGTGTTACCGAAACGGCGGCTACTGTGGAAGAAATTATCAGAACTATTAAACAGCTCAATAGTAGTATTGAAAACCAAGCAGCAAGCGTTGCACAATCTTCTTCTGCTGTTGAGCAGATGGTCGCAAACATTGCTTCCATCACGCAAACGCTTGATAAAACGAATGACGTGATAAAAAACCTTGCGACTGCCACCGCCGACGGCAAAGAAACGATAAGCGGCTCTACGGCAGTAACACAAAAGATAGCCGAAGAATCAGGGAGCTTACTGGAAGCAAGCAGTGTTATTCAACACATTGCAAGCCAAACAAACCTGCTTGCGATGAATGCTGCGATTGAAGCCGCCCACGCAGGCGAGGCAGGCAAAGGTTTTGCCGTCGTCGCTGATGAAATCAGAAAACTCGCCGAAGAATCGAGTGTACAGGGCAAGAGTATTA
>CALINC010000131.1 GCA_938045195.1 uncultured Treponema sp. | reverse complement strand
CACCTACCGAAGAAGAAAAAATACTGCCGGAAGAAATTTTATATCCTCAAAATATTGAAGAAATGTTTCGGGTTGCAGAAAAACTTGCTAAGCCGTTTCCTTTTGTGCGGATCGATTTATATAATGAAAAAGGAAAAATTATTTTCGGCGAATTAACATTTTTATCAAGCGGCGGTATTGAACATGAAGGTTATGCTATGATGAGATCCGCTATTGATATTACCATGCCTGTTTGTTAGATGGAAAAAGGATTTTATGCAAATATTAAAAATAAAAAATTTTGGACCAATCGGAGAAAATAAAAACGATACAGACGGTTTTTTTACCGTGAATATTTCTCCGGTAACGGTTTTTATTGGCGAAACTGCCAGCGGGAAAAGCACTATCGCTAAGTTATACTCGATCTTTTTATGGCTTGAAAAGAAACTTATGCGTACAGAACTGTCGGTTAATTTAAACATCGAAGTTTTTAAAAATCTTTGCCGTCAGCAAGAGATTGGGGATTATTTTTCTTCTGAAACTGTTCTAATTTATGAAGGGGACGTTTTTATTTTTGAATATAATGAAAAAAATAATACAATTACTAAAAGTGCTAAAAAAGGTGTTTCTGTTTATGTTCTACCGAAAATACAATATGTTTCTGCAGCAAGAAATCTTTTAACACTTTTGTATGCAATACGCAGTTCCACTATTACTTCCGAAGACGGGAATATACTCACGCTTTCGTCAAATATTCCTTTTATGGTGAATGATTTAAATACGGAATATGTTCGTGCATTGACCAATCTTGCAAAGAATGGATTTGATTTACCAGTTGAAAAGACTCGTGTGTTTCATCAAAATCATTATACATTCATAGAAACTGATAAAAAAAAGATTTCAATGTCATCTGCATCAAGCGGTATACAGGCTATTACCCCGCTTTTGATCGTCAGTGAATTTTTATCACGTGAAGTAAAAAAAGATTTATTTGAAAAACTGCAGGTTACCAATGAAAATTTGAAAAACAATATCCGAAATGAATTGCATAAAACCAATTATGACAATTTGGTTGAAAAATTTAATTTATATTGTATGGGCGGTAGGGAAATATTAGGGCAAGATTCTGATATTGATCTATTGGAAACTATTATAAAAAAGTTTATTCCTTCATGTTTTATCAATATTGTTGAAGAGCCGGAACAGAATTTGTATCCTAACTCTCAAGGCAAAGTACTATATAAACTTTTAGAATGTATGAATGTGAATGAACATAACCAGCTTATAATTACAACGCATAGTCCGTATCTTCTTTCATACCTTACCCTTGTAGCAAAGGCAGCGGAACTTTTTGATAAAAAGGTGCCTGTTGATAGAATTACAACAATCGTGCCGGAAAAATCAATGGTTCTCGGAAAAAAAATTACAATTTATGAAATGAAAAACAATGGTTCAATCGAATGTCTCCCCCCCTATGCCGAGCTTCCTTCCGATAATAATGTACTTAATCAGGCTATGGCTGATGGGAATGGTCTTTTTGCAGACTTGCTGGATATGGAGCAGGAGTTTTGTGAATGAGCTTTTTTGACTATTCGGAATCTGTAAATTCTGTTGAGCGATTTGGGATTAGAGACGATGAAGAAGGTAAGCTGCTATTAATAAATAAGGGATTGGTAGAAAATTATCAAGGACAAAAGGCCAAGCAAGCAAAAGAAATGCCTGCTTTTGTTGATTACACTGAAAAATCTTTATGGAATGCGGAAATTCTATCTGATAATCGTAATGATTTCAACTTCGTTGCTGTGGACAAGCAAGTCTCTTGTTTTGATAACGAAGGCAATCCAAAGACTCTTTGTGATGCGATTGTTTGGACGCCAAAGACTATTATTTTTATTGAACTGAAAACAAA
>CALINC010000130.1 GCA_938045195.1 uncultured Treponema sp. | reverse complement strand
GTCGTAACGAAGGGTATTAAAGCCGACTGCAACCACCTTATGAGAACAACATACCTCGACGCTCTGCGTCGAGGTATGTTGATTCGCAACAGAGTATAATATTTACCCGCCGGCATGTCAAGTAAAAATATTTCCTTTAATTCTTGGGGGCATCTTAAGTTTACTTATATGTTTTTAAAAAATTCTCGTAATATGTATTAAATGAATCCGTTTCAATAGCTCTGCGTATATCACAAACCATATTATGTAAAAAATAAAGATTATGATATGTTGCAAGCATAGAATAAAGAATTTCTTTTGTGCGGAATAAGTGCCGCAGATACGCCTTGCCGTATTGTCTGCAAACCTTGCAATTACATTTTTCATCAATGGGCGAAAAGTCAAATTCATATTCTTTGCGCTTAATTGAAATTGCGCCTTTGTGCGTAAATAAACTTCCATTGCGGGCATTACGCGAAGGTAAAACGCAGTCGAAAAGGTCTACGCCGTTTTTTACCGCTTCGAGGATATAGTCGGGCGTACCTATGCCCATAACATAGACGGGTTTTTTCCGCGGAATTTGTTTTGCGGTAAATTCCAAAAATTCAAGGTATTTTTCTTTTGGCTCTCCTATCGAAAGCCCTCCGATTGCAATACCGCGCGGCTTATGTTTTAAGATTGCTTCAAGGCTCTGCAAACGCAAATCTTCAAAAAAACCGCCCTGCACAATAGGGAACAAAGCACCGTCATAAAGGCTGCCGGTTTTATTCCATGCGGCAAAAGCTCTGTCAAGCCAGTTCATTGTAATTTTTAAGTCCGAAAGAGTTTCGGCTTTTGTAATTCCGTATGAGGAACAAATATCCAGCTGCATTTGAATATCGCTGTTAAAACCCGTTTGAAGTTCAACCGCAATTTCGGGGCTTAAAAAGCAGGAACTGCCGTCAATATGGCTTTGAAATTTTACACCTGCTTCCGTAATTTTTCTCAATTTTGAAAGCGAAAAAACTTGAAAACCGCCCGAATCGGTTAGAAAATTTTTCTTCCAGCCGGAAAATCTATGCAAGCCGCCCGCCGCTTTAATTACTTCAATTCCGGGACGCAAAAAAAGATGATAAGTATTTGCAAGAATAATTTGAAAGCCTATTTCGCCGAGCCAATCTTTTGTCATAGCTTTTACGCTTGCAGCTGTTCCTACCGGCATAAAAGCAGGGGTTAAAACTTCACCGTGAGGTAATTGTAATATACCGGTTCTTGCACGGCTATAGGCATCTTCATGTATTGTTGTAAATATATCTTTTTCTTCTTTCATATAAACCTCTTTAAGCGGTGCAATGCTAACTGTAAATTTCTTATTACATAGATTTTATCCGGCATTAATATAATTTGTAAGCCGAATCTCTATGTTTTCAAACGTTTGTTCCAAATCGGTAAAAAGTAAATCCGCATAAGTGTCGAATTGTGTCGGCTGGTCATTTACTATTACAATTTTTCCGCCGTTTCGCAGGGTATATGCCGGCAAAGCCGCCGCAGGATATACCGACAAACTTGTTCCTAAGACGAGCAAAAAGTCGGCTTTTGAACATTCAGCCTCAGCTTGCATAAGTGCCGAACTGGGCAAGGCTTCTCCAAAAAAAGTAATTGCCGGTTTTAAGGGGCTGCCGCAGCGCGGACACACAGGAACGGTTCCCGTTTTTGCGATTTTTGCAACGGTTTGAAAATCTTCGGTATAATCGCATTTTATGCAATAATGAATTGCAGGCGAACCGTGTACTTCCAAAACCTTTTTACTGCCTGCTTTTTGATGCAGCAAATCTATATTTTGGGTAATGACGCATTTTAAAAAGCCCTCTTTTTCCAGTGCTGCAAGAACGGTATGCACTATCGCCGGTTTTTTTTCGTCAAGACCGTAGATAAATTCTTTTGCCAAGCCGTAATATACCGAAGGCTCGCGATAGAATACATCTATATCAAACATTTTTTCGGTATTGGGTTGTTTGTAAAGACCGTCCTTGCCTCTAAAGTCTTTAATACCTGCAAGGGTGCTTATACCTGCACCTGTAAACACAACAAAGTGTTCTGCATTTACAATCATAGAAAAAAGGGAATCGTATTTTTCTTCATTTTTCATAAGAACTTTCCAAATCCTAATCTGTCTTATATCTTAAAAGTTTATTTTTTAATTACTCTTTTAATTCGAGGTTTAGGTTTTTCCGAAGATTTACCGGCGGATTTTTGAGAAAAATCTTTTTTTATTTCGGCAGTTCTTTTTGCTTTTGCCTTAAATTTTTCCTTGCGGTTTTTCTCAATAAATTCTATTGATTTATCAAGCCCCTGCAAAAAAATTTGCATTTCATCTTCAAAAATAACTACTGCATGTCTGTCAAAACCTGCCCCTTCGGAAGCCTTGCTTTCAACAATCTGCAAAAAAACATCACCTTTAGTATTTTCCTTTACGTTAAAAAAATATGTCCTGTTTTCGGCAGAAATTTGTGTCGTAAAAAGTTCACCTCTTATTCCCATATCATATCTCCATTCTCAGACGGTCGGCTTTAGTTGTCATCTGCCCTTGCCATACCGCCAAATATTTTTCGTCTTCTATAGAGCCGCCTTTTATATCAGCCATTATTCTAAATACCGGCTCCGTTCCCGAACCCCGCATCCAAATAAAAGCGATGGGTTTATTTTTAGCATTATAAAATTGAATTTTTAAACCGCCTTTTCCGGAAATACCGAAATCGTTTATATCGTCTTTTTGAACCGTTCCGTTGTTACAAAAACAGCGGTATTTTACAATGCCGAATTTTTCTAAAAGTTCACTCTTTTTTTCTTCCCATTCTTTTAAGAAAATATTTTGATATTCTCTTTTTAAAACGGCGTGATCTTTTGTATTTATTTTTAACAGAGCTCTTTTTTCTCCTGTCGGAGTTGTAGCATATAACGGTAATGTTTTAAGAATATCGTTTAAAGAAAAATCTTCTTTGTAGTTTTTTTTGTTTCCCGATTTTTCGCACCATAGCCTAAAGAGCCCTTTTTTTCCTTTTTTATCTTTAATTAAAAGCAGTTTTAAAATTGCAAAAATTGTATTCAGCGGGTCGCGAACCGAAGCCGGGTAAGTAATATTTCCGCCGTTGGAACCCTCGCCCAAAATGCGTACGGTAAATTTTTTTTCACGTAATTGCGCAGCCAAATTTACAACATTTGCTTCGCCGACTTCAGCATGAAAAACGCTTGCCCCAAAACAAGCTGCGGCTTCTTCAATTCTCAAAGAAGTCGGACAGTTTACGGCGACGGCAATTTTTTTTCCGGCGGTACCCGTATAATGCAAATAAGCCAATTCCGCAATTACCGAAAGTACAAAAACTTCTTGCGCTTCCAAAATGCACGCTTTATTTAATTCCTCGTTCCAATAAATAATATTACCGCGGTCGCCGTCGCAATCGGGCATATAGCCTAAAAAACAGTTTTTTGAAAAAACATCCTCACCTGTTTTATGGAGTTCTTCCATTTTTGCAGCACAGAATTTTAGGTTATTCCCTTCAGGCAAAATTGCATGGCGGATATCGCCCGCCTCTTCAGCAATTCCAATTAAAGGGATCCCTACCGCTTTAAAAAAACTTCTATCGATTGAAACAGCCCTTGCACTTCCGTTAAAATCTGCAAGAATACAAAGCGGTTTACCTGCGGCTTCCGCTTCAAGTGCATTTTTTTTGCACATATCGAAAAAGGTTTCTTGGTCTTCTTGTAATGAAGAGTTGGAAATTACTTCTCTTGAAAAATTAGCATAAACAGTCAATGCTTCCTTTTTTAATGAAGCCGTTTCTTTTTTTATGTTTTGAAATTTTGCGTTGTTAACGGATGCAAAAACCGTATCAGCCTCTTTTTCAGCATAACCGGAGCGGCAGTTTTCGGTAAAAATTGAAATAAGTTTTTTACTTTGTTCTGCGTTTATAACGCCGCCCGTACTCAACCCGAATTTTATTCCATTGTGTCCTATGGGATTATGACTTGCCGAAATATAAATAAAAGCCGCTTTTTTAAATTTTGCATAAGCCATTATTTCCGGTGCTGCTGCGCAGCCTATTGATTTTATAGTATAAGGCGCGGAACAAAGGGCTTTTATAAAAAGCTCTTCAAGAGCTGCTCCCGTCGGGCGTGTGTCGCGCCCTACTATAATGGTATCAATAGTTTTAAATTCTGTCTTTAAAAATTCCGTAAATGAAATTGCTGCATGGTATACAAGAGACGGGGACGCGGGGCTAAGACTGCTTGTTCCATCTTCTTCATTTCCCGATTTTACAAAAATTTTCCGCCAGCCGGAAGCCGACAAAATCATACTCGATAGTTCTTCTTCAATTTTACTCATTGTGTATTCCCGTAATTTCTGCGCTATACTTTTTCTTTTAAAATGAATGTATCGACTTCTTCAATTTGTTTTAAATCATCGGTAAGCCGTTTTATATCCAGACGTTTCGGGGCATTTACAAATAAAAGGATTTTTGAAAGCTCCCGCTTCGATTTTGAAGTACGCATATTTGTAGATACAATTGAAACCGAATATTCCGAAAGAATATCGGAAATTTCGTTTACCGGAGGAATCATTCCTTTAAAATAAATTTCTAAAAATTTGTTCTGCCTTGATGGAAAAATCAGCAATTCAATTCTATTTATAACCGAAAGAGTAAGAAGAGAAAGTACCGCCATCACTGCACCGAGAATATAAAGTCCGCAGCCTATAGCAAGCCCTATTCCGGCAATTACCCAAATTGAAGCAGCAGTAGTCAGCCCTTTTACATTTGCACCTATTTTTAAAATTGCTCCGGCACCTAAAAAACCCATGCCCGAAACCACCTGTGCTGCAATTCTCGCCCCGTCAGCTGTTTTATAAATTTGAGGAATCCACAACGAAACCATCATCATTCCGCACGCCCCTATACAAATAAGAATATGCGTACGTAACCCAGCGGCCTGCCTTTTGGCGGAACGCTCCATACCTACACAGCATCCCGCTAAAAAACTTAAGAGCAGACGTATAATAATAATCTTTTCAGTTAAGTTGCCTGCATCCATTCCCTAATTTCTCCTGTCAATAATTTTGCCCTGAGGGGGACTTGAACCCCCATGCCGTGAAGCACTAGTACCTGAAACTAGCGTGTCTACCAATTCCACCATCGGGGCATGTTAAGAATAGAGTATAACACAAAGAAAGATAAATGTCAATTATAGGGAGCCTATTAAATGTATTGGAGCAGTCTGTACACAATTTGAAGATAAGAACGGAAAATCTGAACAATGGCATTATTATATTTCCAGCAGAAATCTCAGTGCAAAGGAACTGCTTCATCACGCCCGTCAGGAATGGCCGGTTGAAACAATGCACTGGCTTTTAGATGTACTTTTCGGGGAAGACGGTTGCAGAATTCAAACATAGACGGCGCAACAGAATTTAAATATGGTTAGAAAGCTCGGCTCTTAACATAATGAGGATGTACAAGCAAGAGACAAAATCAAAAATAGCTTTGACAGCCTTAATGTTCAAAGCTCTGCTAGATACAGATCAACTTCTGCATGTCTTAGGTAAAAATTGATTTCCGTGGATATAGCTATTGATATTTTCGGAGAGGTATGATATTATGGAAGAGAATTTAAATCCGTACTTAAAATGGAAAAACATTTTGATATTGTATATGCACAAAGGAGAATTGATATGGCTAATATGCTAAACACCTCGGAGCATCTCGTTCCTCCAAAAAGAATTATTATTCTTGATTTATGTACCAATCTCGGATGGATAGTGGCGAATTTTTTTACGTCGTTTTTTGTCGGAAGTTCAGGAAATCTAATCGAAGTTGTAAAAACAAAAGCTTTTATCGCCGGTGTAATTATCGCAATAGTGAACCCTATTATAAAACAATATATATTTTTTCCCGCCATAACCAATTGGAAACGGAACCCTGAAAAAGCAAAAAGAAATATCAAACTTTATGAAACGACGCTTTTAGCTGTTCCGTTTGCAATAGCGTTTACCTTTCCGGTTTTTATTTCCATTGAAATGGGACTGATACAAAATATCGGTATTTTCTTGTCGGCATTGTTCAGTACCATCGGAAATATTTTTTTAATCGGGAGCCTGTTCTGTTCCAGAACTATTAGAAGTTTTGAAAAATGGGTTTCATTTGTTCCTGTCGAACAAGACTGTATTACACTTTCTATGGTGAAACGGGTTTTGCTGATGAGCATTACTTGCATTGTGGCGTTAGTGCTTCTTATACTTGCACCTATCGTAAGGCATCGCCAAAACGATATTTATGCAAAATTGCTTCCTTCGATTTTGCCGCTGTTTATTTATAGCTTATCGTTTTCGATTTTTAATTTAATGAATATCATGCGTTCGTTTGAACAAAGAATCCGTATAGTACAGCACATTATAAAAGATTTGGCAAACGGCAATTACCGACAAAGAGATATAATCGCATGGACACGCGATGAGACTTCTCTTTTATTAACAAATTTTAATACATTCCTCAAGTTCAATAAAAAATTTTTAGGAGATCTAAATAAAAATGTCAGCGATTCGGCTTATATGGCGGAAGCCCTTTCCGGCAATATGGAAATAACTTCCGGCGCAGTAGGGAAAATTACCAAAAGCGTATCGACAGTACAAGATCATACTCAGTATCAATTAGACGGAGTTTTAAAAATGCAGGAGACATTACGGCGGATTACACAAAGTATTGAAAATCTGGACAAGAGTGTAGAAACGCAATCAGCAGTAATAACCGAATCGGCTGCAACTATTGAACAGATGGTTACAAATATTGAATCGGTTACTCATACGGTAAAAGACACTTTCAGTTCAATTAAACATTTAAACAATGCAGCTGAGGCGGGAAATGCGGCGATAGAAAATTCTCATTCCATTGTAAAAGATATTAGTGAGCAATCCGAAGGCTTGATGGAAGCGAGCGGTATTATTCAGCATATTGCAAGCCAAACGAATTTACTCGCGATGAATGCCGCTATTGAAGCCGCACATGCGGGCGATGTCGGAAAAGGTTTTGCCGTTGTTGCGGATGAAATTAGAAAACTTGCTGAAGAATCAAGCGTACAAGGAAAAAACATTACAGCAGTATTAAAAATGCTGAAAACAAAAATAGAAGAACTTAATTCGGTTGCAGAAAATACTGCCATGCAGTTCACGGAAATTATGAAGTCATTATCAGCGGTTAACAACGGCAGTAATACTATTATGGAATCGATGACGGAACAAAATAACGGTAATGTACAAGTACTGCAAGCAGTGAAAGAAATCAATTCCATAACGGCGGACGTTAAAAACGGTTTTTTTGAAATACTGTCCGGAAATACGGAAGTCGGCAAAGAAATGACAAAACTCGTTGAAATTTCAAAAGATATAAACAATGCAATAAACAGTGTAAATAGCGATGCTGAACAAATACAAAATATCACGGAACAAGTTATCGACAGTAGTGTAAAAAACCGTCAAGCGGTTGTAAATATTATGGAATACTTGGAACAATTATCATTATAGAACAACTTGCAAAAAACTTTACCGGGTTTTTAGAAGATGCCTCATCAGGAAAGCTGATATAGAGTTTTTCATAAGCCCTAGAGGACAGCCTTTATTAGGTATCGGTATAAGAGGTGCCGATGTTTTTTCCGAAACTCAATATTTATTGCGGGATAAGGTTACTCCTATTAAAAATATGTAAAGTCATTATAGCACATCAACCTGTTAGACTGTGTCAGGTTTGAAAAAAGAATTTAAACTTTTCTATATTGCTTTATAATCTCTTCTGCAGATTTAATTAAGAAAGATAAACACAATTTCAAAAAGTTTTTCCGAGCGCATAATTAAAACTTTAGACATTCCGGCTTCATGTAGTACAGCAATTCATCTTCATTTTCAAAAGAAGATACTCCATATTTTTGGGAGTTTTGCAAGTAGGGAATTCGTGTATCATGTCTTTTCTTTTACACGTTTTTAGGATCAGTATTATACCGAACTCAGCAATTTTTAGGGCGGCTTTTTTTATTTTCATTAAAATGTTATAATTCTTTTCATGGATTCAGGATAAAAAATGAAACAACTTATAAAAATTTTGATTGTAGAAGATGATAAAACAATAGACTCGGTTTTAAAAAAGAATTTGGAGCAATGGAACTTTAATGTACGCTGTGCAAAAAATTTCA
>CALINC010000129.1 GCA_938045195.1 uncultured Treponema sp. | reverse complement strand
TCACAAAAAAAGGCTGTCCTTACTGCTGTTGGCAATAACTTCTTGGACAGCCCCTCGGAGAAAAATTATGAGTAAAAAAATGAATGAAATACATTTTACGGATATCGTTTCAAAACCTGTTGCAGAGTCTTACGAACTGGTACAAATGCTGGGAATATACTGTTGACCAAGCGATGAAAAAGAAAGAAATGCCGGTTTTTTTCTGCCTCGATTATCCTACAATCAAAATAAAGAGTATCTAACCGCTTTATACCCCGAACTGAAAAAAAATACGAATCTGCAAGGGAGGGGGATTTATACGTCTATATGGAGAATCGCAAATTATTATAACGGTATATCGCTTGAAAATGCGGAACGGGTTTTATGCCGTGACATAGCAACGCTCAGCGCCTTTAAAATATGGGTAGCAGAATATTGTAATAATTCTGCGGATCCGATACATATGTATGTGCTTGAAGAAGAAAAAAGATTTGCCCAATTCAAATATACGGCTACGCAAAATCCCGTTGGAACAATCTATTACGACTGGAAAGAAATCTTAAAAGAAAGAGAGATCAAAGGGAAAGAGTAATCGTACTATAATGGTTGTTGATTATGAATTCCCGTCAGAATTCCAACAGCAGCTTCAAGAACGGCAATAATAGAGTTTGTTGTCCGGCGGTCAAGAATGTAACACCGACATTCATGACGGTTTTGTAGACAGTTAAATAAAAAACTACCCTTACAAAATCAGCTAATCTATGGTATAATATTTGAAACTTGTGCAAGGATGCACAAGTTTCAAGTTGAGTTTTGAGTGATGCTTAAAACTCAAGAGCATCTACCGATCGGCATCCGTGCCGGAAATAGAGGAAACAGTTATGAGTACGGTAAACAGAAAATATAAAGACTCGGTCTTCGTTGATCTTTTCAGTGAAGATGAAAAGGCTAAGGAGAATTTCTTGTCGCTATATAATGCTTTGCATGGTACCAAGCTTACAGATATGG
Source organism: uncultured Treponema sp. (assembly GCA_938045195.1). Taxonomy (GTDB): domain Bacteria; phylum Spirochaetota; class Spirochaetia; order Treponematales; family Treponemataceae; genus Treponema_B. The sequence goes on along the minus strand of CALINC010000129.1, from coordinate 12,313 downwards.
ATCAGTTAAAAAACATCCGACTTGATCAGGTTTTGTATATGTCATTTTATAATGATGTGTCTTATCTCGTTGACAATAAAATCATAGTACTTGCAGAGCATCAATCAACCATAAATCCCAACATGCCCTTACGCTGTCTTGAATATGTCAGCCGCCTATATGAGACTATCTTTGAATCAAAGGAAAAATATAATCGTAAACTTCTACACATTCCAAGACCTGAGTTTTATGTTTTCTATAATGGAGAAGAGGCCTTTCCCTGTGATAAAACATTAAAACTATCGGATGCTTTTATAGAAAAGACAGAAGATACTTCTCTTGAATTGACAGTTAAGGTAATAAACATAAATCATCAAAACCGCCATCCTTTATTAGAAAGCTGTCAGACAATGCAAGAATACAGTATATTTGTAGAAACGGTAAGAAAATGGAAAGAGATAGAGCCTCAAACCGGCTTTCAAAAAGCGATTGAAGAATGTATAGCAACCAATATTTTGCGAGACTACCTAAAACGCAAAACTAAGGAGGTATTAAATATGTTACTAGCCGAATATGATTATGAAACCGATATAGCCGTACAACGAGCAGAAGAACGGGAAATAGCCTTTGCCGAAGGCATTGAACAAGGTATTGAACAGGGTATTGAACAGGGTATTAAGCGAGGCTTTTCCGATGGAGTAATAAAAACAGCTTTAGCTTTTAAGAAAATGGGTATACCGATAGCAAAAATTGCTGAGGGTACAGGGCTTACTCAAGCGGAAATAGAAAAATTATAAATATGCTAGTAGCCGAATATGATTATGAAACCGATATAGCCGTACAGCGAGCAGAAGAGAGGGAAATAGCCTTTGCTGACGGCTCATACCAAAAAGCCCTTGAAACGGCTAAAAACTTAACTGAAATGGGTTTTGCTGTAGAAGCAATCGCAAAAGCTACCGGCTTAAGCCTTGAAGAAATCGAGGTCTTGTAAAAATAGACTTTTTTGAAAATAGCCTGTTGAGCCGTGTACATCCGTGTACACGGCTCAACGACGAGATTTGTGTATAACACAAATCTCGCTACTGTTTAGAACCACGGGCATCCTTGTCCGCTCTGATACGTCGAGCAGTAATTGCCCGCATATTTTCAAAAAATCGCACAAATCAACTAACCATGAAACTTGCTTCGATTTTGTAATAAAGCAAGATACTGGTATTTGATTTTTTGTATTGAACCTGTTGTATTATCTTCAATGAATATAGTAGGTGTTCCATACACACTTTCTTTTTTATATAAAAATTTATCCCACATACTTCTTGGACCAACGAATTCTTCAGGACCGTATTCTTTTCCTTCAAATTGTTCTATTTCTTCTTTAGTCCACTTATCAAGAAAATTATTTTGCAAATTATATATTTTTAATGATTCTCTTACAAGAGGGAGCCTTTCTATTACTTCTTCTAAAGATAATGTTTTTAATTCTTCTGCTAAAGTTGCATTTTTTAACACAAGTGATCTAGCTGTAACACTTTCCATACTTGTTGGTAAAGTTGTATTATCAAAAGTTAAATCTACTGGTCCTGTTGTTCCTTTGTATTGCATTTTTGATAGGTTGCTATTTTTAAATATTATCTTGTCCCCAACAGAATTTCCTTCAAAATTCAATAATTTTAAGTCTTCTTCAGTCATAGTAGTAGTATCTATATTATTTAAAACTAAATTTAGTATTCTTGTTGATCTGCTATCTTTTTGTAATACACTATTCCATTTTTCATTAGTTCTTTTACGAAATTCCAATAACTGTTCTACAGGTAAAGGTTCTGTATTATTTTTTCCACCATCATATTCAGTAACATTTATTCCTGGGCAAGTAAATTCTTTTACATTTAAAAATTTTATACCATCATTTTTTCCAACAAGTTTTGGAAGTAAGTTTTTTACATTACCTGTTACATACATATCACCGATAACTAATGCATCCTTTAACTTTTCATTGTTAATTAGTTCTAAAATTTGATCTGCTTTGATATAAGGTGTTATGTTAAATTTACCACTGGTAATTGTTTCTTGTAAATCCCTTAATAAAATTTGAATGCTATTTGGCTTATCATTTTTTATAGTTATATTTGTATCTTTTAATATATTCAATTTTCCTGTTTTTACATCTTTATAAAATTCATTTACATCAAAATAATCTGTTAAAGTGCTTTTAAATGCTACAGGAACATTTACATCACCATCTTTAAAATTTAACTTTGCTTTATTAAGAGCATTCTGTTTAGTTTCTTTTAAAAATTTTGGAGTAATAGGAGTAGATTCATATGTATACTCTGGATTTATTTGAGATGAATCTCTTGAAGGGGCTCCTCTTCCTGTAGTTTTTTTATAGAAAGTATTTATTGTTAAATTAGAAGAATCAAAATTTGTGTCACTATTTTCTTTTAATTTTTTTGCAATATATTTTGCTATTTCTGTTGTTTCTTCATTACTGTTTTCTGTAATATCTTTTAAAGAAATATTTCCTGTAATAGATGTTATTTTTAGTTTATTATTTTCAATGTTAAGAGTAATACTTTGTTTAGTAAAATCTTGATTTTCTATATTTAAAACACTTAATTTGTTTACAACTGCTTGCAAATCATTTTCTGCTACTTTTATTATCCCTTTATCATCAAATGATTTTATTGTAAGAGCATCCGTGTTGATTATTACACTATTAGTGCTTTTTTGTGCAAGTTCTTCAATTTCATTTAAGAAGATAGTTCCGCTTGCCTTAATTATATTACCGCCCTCATCTTTAGTAACATAGATAGCCGAATTTACAATAGTTATTTGTTCTGCCGGCTGGCTTGCTTCCTCTTCCACTACTGCGGAAACTGCCGTATTTTTTTCGATTTTTACCTTTTGCGTAATGGTATTATCTGTAACATCGGAATATGTTATGCCGTTTATAATAATCTCTTTAACCTTATGGCCTGTGTTTGCGGAAAGCGTAAAGGTAAACTCGCTGCCCTTATCAACCTTTCCGTCGGCGGGAAGAGAGGGGCTTACTTCAATTTTGCCGTTTGCGAGCTGGGTTACGGTAACCTCGTACTTTGTAACCTCTGTAGGCGGATTAGGATTAGGGTTCGGATTGGGATTAGGATCCGGTTGCGGGTTCGGATTAGGCGGCGTTGGGGTAACTTCCGCTTCAAGCATAGCGGAAACTGCCGTATCTTTTTCAATCTTTACCTTTTGCGTAATGGTGTTATTAGAAGCAGCCGAATATGTTTTGCCGTTTATAATAAGCGCTTTAACCTTATAACCTTTATTTGCGGAAAGTGTAAAGGTCAGCTCGCTGCCCTTATCAACCTTTCCGTCGGCAGGAAGAGCGGGGCTTACTTCAATTTTGCCGTTTTCAGGCCGGGTTACTGTAATTTTATATTTTGTTACTGAACTCGGGGGGGGGGACGATGGACGGCTTTTCGGTTTTTTTAGCCGTGTCAACATTTTGATTGCAGCCCGATAAAAATACGGCAATTAAAACAGCCGTAAACAAAAAAAACTTTTTCCTCATAAACTAATCCTCCAAATTTTTTTGGTAAGTAAATCTAAAACCTGTTTTTTACTACACATTTACCATTTTAACCGCTTTTTTATAAATTGTCTAGTGTAAAATCGTTTTTTGTCAAAATTTTTTGTTTTTCGAGGCTTTGATTTTCGGTTTAAATTATAGTTGTTTTATTTCTTTAATATCCAAGCCGCAATTCCTGCATAAAATATTGTTTTTACCTTTTCTACAGATTTTGCAGCAGAAAAATGGTAAGAAGAATTTAAAAACCGTACTTAGTTCTTAAAATATCATAAGAACTATTCAATAGTGATATAATTCATTCAAAAATTGATTTCCTATGTTTGCCCGTGATAAAATTACCGAGCGTGAATGTGCTAGACTTTGCAAGATACAGCCTGTTTCTGCTTGGCGGTTAAAAAATAGATACTTACAATTCGGCGAGGCGGCTTTTATTCACGGCAATAAAGGCAGCACTCCGAAAAATAAAAAATATAATTATAAAGAAATCGCCGCCGATTATAAAAAGTTTGAAGGCACGCAAGGAATACCGCTTTATGTCGGGGTTTGAAATGGACGCATGGGAAGAAGGAAGAAGTGAAGGCTTTGCCAAAGGTGTTGAAAGAGGTATTGCGCAAGGTTTTTCTGACGGATCATACCAAACAAAGCTTGAAACGGCAAAAATATTAAAACAGCTCGGCAATTCCGTAAAAAAAATAATGCAAGCTACCGGGCTTACCAAAGAAGAAGTGGAAAGTTTATAATCAATCGGCAATTGATAGACTGCTTCATTCTCAACTGAATTTCTGCAGGTTTACTGATGTCGTCTTTACAAAAATGCAATAAAAGTGTATAGTCTAACCAATGGCTAATATAAGCTTTTCGGTGCTTGATCTTTTAGATTTGGACTTGAAAAAACATGATTCTCTTGAACTTACCTGTGTGTCGGGGCAAACAGGTCTTTCAAATAAAATTATTCTTCCCGACATAAATAGACCCGGTCTTGCGCTTTCAGGCTTTTTTGATTCATTTGCAAACGAGCGTGTTCAACTTTTTGGACGCGGAGAATATGCCTATCTTCAAACTTTAATAGAAAAACAGAATCTTTCCACTTTAGATGACATGTTCTCAAAAAAAATTCCGTGTTGTATTTTTTCGCATGGTTTAAATCCTCCCAAAGAACTTTTACATTTTACCGATAAATATAATTGCCCCGTTTTACAATCGGCTCTTTCATCAAGTGAATTGGCGTTGCGGCTCTTGAGAGTTTTATCCAATACATTCGCTCCTAAGATTTCACTTCATGGCGTTTTAGTAGAAGTGTTCGGTTTAGGTATTTTAATTATGGGAAATTCAGGAGTCGGTAAAAGCGAAACAGCCCTTGAGCTGATTGAAAGAGGACACAGACTTGTTGCAGATGACGTGGTGGAAATTTCCTGCATTAATGGAAATACGCTTATAGGACGCGGGGCAAATCAAGTTATAGGGCATCACATGGAAATACGCGGACTTGGAATTATCAATATCCGCCAGCTTTACGGTATAGGTGCTATCCGTGAGGCAAAACAAATTCAGCTTGTTGCAAAATTGGAAGAATGGGATTCCGAAAAAGTGTATGACAGGCTCGGCACCGAGGATCAAACAATGGATATTCTTGATGTAAAGATTCCTATGCTGGAAATTCCCGTTAAACCCGGACGGAATGTGCCGATTATTTTGGAAACGGCGGCTAAAAACGAAAGGCTTAAAAGTATGGGATATTTTTCGGCAAAGGAATTCGGCAGGAATGTTCTTAGATGGATTGAAACGGGGTCTGCCCGCTCGCCCTATTATACTGACGACGATACATATTAAGAGGAAATATTATGGTTTCAAAAACGATTAAAGTTCAAAACCGGGCTGGAATACATGCCCGTCCGGCAGCATTGATTGCACAAAAATCAAACGGATTTAAATCCGAAATTTTTTTAAGCAGTGATATAACAAAAATAAACGCAAAATCTGTGATAGGCATTATTACTATGGCTGCCTCTTACGGGACGGAACTTACGCTTACTTGCGACGGCCCCGACGAAGAAGCTGCCCTTGAAGCGGTAGAAACTATTTTTAATAATAAATTTGAAGAAGAATAAAAATGAGAATCATAATTTAGCTGAATATATGCGCCGCTCTAATTGTTATACAGGTACATATTCACATGCGTCTATTTTAGACGATACGTTGAGACTATGAATTTGCAAACACAAATTTTAAAGGAATACAAAATTTTATTTAATAAACGGGAAATAACGAATACCAAAATGTTGGAATCGGAAGCGTTTTTTACATTCTAAAATGTATTGTATATAAAAAAGATTTCAGAATTAAGTTCTTATGTAATGCTTTTTTTTAAATTGCCGATAGTAATTTCTTATGCCCCGCTTACCGCCTATCCTATAGTTGAACATAATAATACAATCTGGTATAATTATTTTATGAAATATGACTTTTGTACTTTAACCGATAGACTTTCTCAAAACTCAATAAAATGGGAACAGATGAATGCAAAAAATCCTCAAGCCGTAAAAAACGGAATTGTTCCGCTCTCTATAGCGGATATGGAATTTAAAACTCCGCCTGAGTTAATAGAGGGCATTAAAGAATTTGCAAATAATTTAATTATGGGGTATACTCAAAGTTCGTCGGCTTTTTATGATGCGTTACTTTCTTGGCAGGCAAGACGGCATAATTATTTTCCTGCTAAAGAAAGTATTGTAAATACATTCGGTGTAGTTCACGCTCTTTTTGCGGCAGTAAGAGCGTTTACAAATGAGAGGGACGGTGTAGTTTTAATGCCTCCTGTTTATGGGCCTTTTTTTATGGCGGTGGAACGGAACAATAGAAAACTTTTGGAGTGTCCGCTTATAAACAGTGAAAATAAATGGGAAATGGATTTTGCAAAACTTGAACTGATTTTTAAAACGGAAAAACCAAAGCTGCTCCTTTTTTGCAGTCCTCATAATCCGGTCGGAAGAGTATGGACAAAACTTGAACTTGAAAGGCTTGCCGATCTTTGCGTAACATATAATGTACTTTTAGTTTCCGATGAAATTCACAACGATATTATTATGAGCGGATATAAGCATACGGTTATCGAAACCGTCAATTCTAAAATTGCAGATAATTGTATTGTTTGCACCTCATGCGCAAAAACATTTAATATTGCCGGAGTGCCGTTAAGTTCGATATTTATTAAAAATAAGACCTTACGTGAAAAGTTCCAAAGCGAACTGGATAGAATGCCGGGGAATGTTTCTTCGTGTTTCGGTTTTAAACTGAATGAAATTGCATATACCGAATGCGAAAACTGGCTTGATCAATGTATCAAGCAAATTGAAATTAACGCCGCTCTATTCAAAAATCAAATACATAAAAATCTTCCGCAAGTAAATATTCCCGTTTTGGAGGGAACATATTTGATGTGGTTGGATTTTAGAAGTTTTAATTTTGAACAAGCAAAATTAAAAACTCTTTTGGAAGAAAAAGCGTTATTGTTTTTTACAGACGGTCTTTTTTTCGGTAATGCAAAAGGCTTTATGCGCATCAATCTTGCAGCCCCTCAATTTGTCATTGAAGCAGCTGCACAACGTTTAATAAAAGTTTTTACTGACTCAGCTTTGTAAAGTAGGGCTTTGTATAAGATAAAGCAGGTTCATAAAACCGAACCTGCTTATTTATATTTAACGGTTTGCCAAAGCTATGATTCTATTCATTTCGTTATTGACAATCATATAGCCTTCGTCAACCCCCATACCGGGTTTTGCAAGCTGTTGGGCAGCTCCTGCCGCAACCGAGCAGTTGACGATAACTTCTGCCGAGCGGTTTGTTTCGTTACAAGTTCCGCCGCAGTAAGCTCCGATTCCTTTTTCTTTACAATACAAAATTGCTTCTATTGTATTGTTAATGCCGCCTAAATCGGGCGTTTTAATTTGAATCATGTGTCCGGCGCGGTTGTCTGCAAAATATTTAATATCTTCAAGCGTGTTACACCATTCGTCGGCAACAAGTTCAACCTTTACACCGTTATCATCAAGGCTTTTGGTAAGCTCAGAAAGAACTTTCATTTGTTTTTCTCGGTCTCCCATATCCATCGGACCTTCAATCCGCAGTTTGAAGGGGGCTGCGGCTTCTTCCAAGGTTTTAAGATATGCTGTCATTTTAGGAACATCGTTGCCGGTAAAGTCGCCGATTGTGCCGTAAACGTCAATATGGAAAATAGGTTTATAGCAATCACAGGTTCGCATAGTTTCTACTCTGTGTTTAAGCCACTTTACATATTCCAAAAGTTTTTCACCGTTTTTACCGGTTTTTTCTTCTACATTATTAAAAAGACCGTGCGGCAAAACTTCCGCTTGCTTAATAATCATCTTATCGGAATTTAAATAGCGGTCATCGCCGGATTGGGTAAAAATAGGTATCCGCTGTATTTTGCAGCCGGTATTATATTCTTTTACAACAACTTCAGCCATTGTTTTATGTTGAGATTTTGCGACGGCATCGAGAATAGCCTGCGAAATTCCGTAGCGTAAAGCCGTGTGCATTCTTTTTCCGTTGATTTTATGCGCTTCGAAATTTTTAGCCATTTCGCGGAACGTCGTAATTTCTTTTCCCTTGAATAAGGGTTTAATCTCTTTGTCGATTACGGGAATAAAATCCTTTGCCAAAAACAGCTGGTCGCGTCCGCCGGCACCGGAATACTGAACAGCAGCACAATCTCCGTAAGCGATTTGCCCGTCTTCCAAAATAAACATCACGGAAATAGCTTCGCCGGCTTGGCGTATTGCAGTAAAGCCTTCCGTTACGGGTTTCCCTATGTAGAAAAATCCGTCATGTCCTGCGCCTTGTTTGATAGCCTTTTGGTCGTCAAAATAAAATCCTGTTTTGCCTTCGGCACAAACCACATCAATAATTTTCATATTTTTGCTCCTATAAAAAAATATGGTTAACTTGCATTAATGCATGCACTATTATAAAATATCCGTTTATCAAAATCAATACCTTAAGAAATCTTATAAAATTACCGATTAGCTTATAATTGTAATCGCATAAAAATATAACCGTCTTCAACCGTGCCGGAAAAAGAAAATCCTAATTTTTTCCAAAATGTTTGCGCTGCTGTATTTTCAAGTTCTACAGGAACCGAAACCACCGCAGCATTATATATGGTATGCAAATACTCTATACATATTTTTGCCGCTGCTGACCCGTAACCTTTTTTTTGAAATGCGCTGTCAATCAAAAAATTGATAATCTGATAGTTTTTTTCTCCGATATACATCGAAACAAAACCGATAAGCGTATTGTTTTTATACACTGCAAATGGTTTGGTATCTTTATAAAAAACCCATGCTTCTGCAAGAGAATATACAACCGAATCTACAAAATTTTCATTCTCAACAGCTGCATTGAGCCTTAAACAATCTTTATAATTATTTTCAGTAATTGTTTTTAACTCTATATTTTCTTTTATTTCCATTCTAACTATTTCTTCCGCAGCACTGCTTATATTTTCTGCCGCTACCGCAGGGGCAAGGATCGTTTCTTCCGACTTTCGGCACCGTCCGTACCACTTGGGCATTATCGGGGCGGCTTCGGTTTGAAAGTACCGTTCCGCCTGAAAAAGCTCCCAAAGAGTTGTGCTGTGCCGTTCCTTGAACATACCGGTTTTGCCGAGCCGTCTGTGATCCGTCATCCGTACTAATCTGTACACGGACAAGCCGTGAGGCAATTTCTACTCGGATGTCATCCAGCATAGAATAAAAAATATCGAAACCTTCAAGTTTGTATTCGGTAAGCGGATTTTTTTGTCCGTAAGAGCGCAAGTACACCGCTTCGCGCAAGGCTTCTAAATTTTCCAAGTGGTCAAGCCATTTTTTGTCGATTGCCTGCAAATATTGAAATCTAATAAACATATTTAAGTTTTCTTTACCTGCAATGTTTTGCTTTTCCTCCAGTTCCGCTTTAAAATGGTCTACCAGCAAAGAAACCGCTTCTTCGTTATCTTTTTTATCAAGATTTGTAATATCTTCTTCAGTGAGGTTATACGAAAAACGGGTTTTAAATATATCCTGTATTGACTTTAAAGTTTCCTCTCTTGCCGGTTTAGGAGCGGAGCGGAATTCCTCGATTTTTTCTTTTATAAACTCTCCGATTGTGGTGTAAATGCGTTCAATAAGATTTTCATCGGCAAGAATTGCATTCCGCTGTTCGTAAATAAAGGAACGCTGTTCATTCAAGACATCATCGTATTCAAGCAAGTGTTTTCTGATGTCGAAGTTTCGGGCTTCAACTTTGGTTTGTGCTTTTTCGATACTCTTATTTATCCATGGATGCTCAATCGGTTCACCTGCCTGCATACCGATTTTTGACATAATGTTTTTTAAGTTTTCGCCTCCGAAAAGCCGCATTAAATCATCATCGAGCGATAAAAAGAATTTTGAACGGCCTGGGTCGCCCTGCCGTCCGGAACGCCCTCGAAGCTGGTTATCAATTCGGCGGCTTTCGTGCCGCTCCGTGCCGATAACATAAAGCCCGCCTAAGTCTTTTACCTCGTTATAGTCGTTTTGCCATTTTGCATATTCTTCGGCAAGTACTTTTTCGTAATAGTCAGGGTTCGGATTTGTTCCGGTGCGTTTTTTTGCACGCATTTCAGGGCTTCCGCCGAGTTTAATATCGGTACCGCGTCCTGCCATATTCGTTGCAATGGTAACCGAGCCTTTTGCACCCGCTTCGGCAATAATCAAGGCTTCCCGTTCGTGGTTTTTCGCATTTAAAACCTCGTGCCGTACTGCCCGCTTGGTGAGCATTTTAGAAATAAGCTCCGATTTTTCGATAGAAACCGTACCTACCAAAACCGGCTGTCCCCGCTTGTATGCCTCTGTAATTTCCGTACAAAGAGCGTTTAGTTTATCTTCTTCATTTAAGAAAATAACATCGTGTTCATCTTTTCGTCTAACCGGCAAATTTGTCGGAATAACGACGACATCCAAGTTATAAATTTTATTAAATTCGACGGCTTCAGTGTCGGCTGTTCCGGTCATTCCTGAAAGTTTATCGTACATTCTAAAGAAATTTTGAAAGGTGATAGTCGCAAGCGTTCTATTCCGTTGGGCAATTTTTATATGCTCTTTAGCTTCAATCGCTTGGTGCAATCCGTCGGAATACCGTCTGCCTTCAAGCACACGTCCGGTAAATTCATCGACAATCTGCACCTGTCCGTCCTGCACTACATAATCAACATCAATGTGATACAAAACATGGGCGCGAACCGATTGCGTAAAATAGTGAATGTATTCAAAGTTTTCCTCATCAAAAAGATTGCCGTTTTTGATAAGTCCCCGTTTTTGTAAAATATCTTGAATGTGAAGCATACCGGAATCGGTAAAAGAAACCCGTTTGCTCTTTTCGTCGATAGTATAATCACCGATAACTTTTTCGCCCTCAACCTCATTCGGATATTCACCCGTTTCAGGATTTTTTTCAACTTCTTTTAATTGACCGATAAGCTGGTCAACTTCAAAAAAGTGATGTGTGTCATCTTCGGCGGCACCTGAAATAATCAGCGGCGTTCTCGCTTCGTCAATCAAAATTGAATCGATTTCGTCCACAATCGCAAAAGAAAATTCCCGCTGCGTTTTTTCCCGTAAGGTCATCTGCATATTGTCCCGCAAGTAATCAAACCCGAATTCATTATTAGTTCCATACGTAATGTCGCAGTTGTATGCGATGTGGCGGGCGCTATTATCCATATTGGAAAGAATTGTACCGACGGTTACGCCCAAATATGAATATACGGGGCGCATCCAATCGGCATCGCGCTCTGCAAGGTAGTCGTTGACCGTTACGATATGCACACCTTTTCCCGAAAGACTATTGAGGTAAGCGGCGGCAACGCTCATCAGCGTTTTACCTTCACCGGTTTTCATTTCGACGATTTTACCCGAATGAAGCACAAGCGAACCTAACATTTGCACATCATAGGGACGTTCGCCCAAAATACGGCGGGCAGCTTCGCGTGCCATTGCAAAGGCTTCCGGCAGAAAGTTATCAAGCGGTTCTCCACTTTGGAACCGTTCGCGGAACTCGTTGGTTTTTGCCTTAAAATCGGCTTCCGAATATTGTAAGACTTCGGTTTCTTTTTCATTGATTTTATGGAGAATAGGCAGCATCGCCTTAATATCTCTTTCATGCTGCGAGCCGAATAGGAGCTTAATTACAGAATCTAACATAATACTAAAAGATACCAAAAAATAAAGGAAAAGTAAAGCATCTACGCTAATGAAATCAGGGCAATAGCACTGTGTGCCGTTTGCTCCGGAATCCAAACTGTATTTGGAATTAGGAGAATTTTCCGAATTAAAAAAGAATCGGCTAAAAATTAAGTAGGTCTATTATTAGAAAATGGAGTTTTTCCGCAGGTTTCTAAAAAATTGCCGTATTTGTCGAAACTGCGTTTATAACAAAATACATGGTATAGATGGTAACGGTTTTTATCATAAAATTGATTTCTGCGACTCCCGACATTGACTTACCGCAGTTATTGTGGTATATTTGTATATATAGGAAAAGGATATATAATAAATAAGTTAGGCACAAATACTGCCTCACTGTTTATCCGCCGAGTTTGCCTCATCGGCAAACGTCGTATTATTGTATGCAGTTTTGTAAAAGCAAAACTGCGTGAAAAAACTTTTTTCGCAAATTGATTCGCTATCCGCTTTAGCGGATACGATGAAAAATTTCCTT